>JAJDGF010000056.1 GCA_030265545.1 Eubacteriales bacterium OttesenSCG-928-N13 | reverse complement strand
CGTGCAATCGTTCCCATCCGAAGAGCGCAGCACAGCGGCGCGACGAGGGCGTGTTGGCGACCGTCAACACGCCAATGGCGGCCTCCATCTGGAGGCCGCCACAGCCTGTCAAAAACCTTAACTGACTGCATACTGCTGCATAGCTATTCAAAAGCAACGGCGCTGGAACTCCCAGCACCGTTGCTTTTTTGGGTAGATGTTCGTCAGCTTTGTGCTCATTAGGCCAACTATAAGGGCGAAATCGAGGAATCTGGCAATCACGGTGCCTTGAGGCGGCAGGGCGGCTGGTACGCGCGGATGGTGAAGCAGCAACGTCAGGCCGAGCAGTGGGCCGTGTAGGCAGAAACAGAGCCGGTAACTATGACTTGCTCACGGTTATCGGCTCTGCAATCCGTTTATTGGATAGAACAACGCAGGTTCTTTCAAACTTTGTCGCCTTTTTTTGCTGTGGTAAACGAGCGGAAAAGATAGACACCCAAAACCGCATTGAACCATGTCGCCGCAAACACGCTGAATCGTTCCAGGATTCCAAAATACGCACCCGGTACAACATTTATCCCGACAGCACCGGCGATCATAAGCAACAGAGCCGCCGTTGCCCATATCGCCAAGGAGCGGTATGATTTGCCCTTATATCCCCCTACCATGATGACAACAAGAGAAGCGATGGAAAGCACCACAACCAACACCGTAACCACAACGTGCATAGCATCCTGAAAAGTGCCTGCAAACCCGCTGTCGGTGAGTGGAAACATTGCATATCCCACAGCGGATACCCAATTCATGGCTGCGAACAGATAAATGCCGATTCGTAATAGTTTGTTAAGTTTACCCTGGATGAATACACAGACCATCATGATAGACACTACGCCGCATACTTCATAGAGGGAGGATAGTTGATTCCAGAGGATTCTCGATGGTGAGTTTGTCGCCATCAAATCGCTGACAGCTTGCGCCATCCAATCGTAGCCAGGATATGCCAGCGGGCTAAACACAACCGCCGCCGTATAGGAAAGCAGGCTAATTATTCCCAGTAAGCCCAGCCAGTTTATTATGGTCTTTTTCATTTTGCTGTTCTCCCTTATTCATCTTATCCGTAGAAACATTACATGGCCATATTTTAGCACAAAAGCCCCATATAAAAAAACCAGTGAATACTTATACTCTCGTATTCACTGGCAAAACACTTTTTTGACAACCTGTGGCGGCCTCCATCTGGAGGCCGCCATGTTTTATCCATTCATACGAATTATGGAGCGCGGTAGACATTGCCGGTCTCGGTGTAGTTCCCAATATCTGTCGCATCATCGGGAATTGCATATTCGGTGATGTCATTCAGATAGAATCCACCACCACTTGGTTTGCGCCATTCAAAGGAGAAGAACAGTCGCTCGCGCTGCTCCTCCGCGGTCCAGAGGTGAGCGGGCTTTCCATATGCGCTGTAGTCGATGCCAAACGCGTCAAGCACTGTGGCGCGCACATCCATCAGGCTGGTCTTGGCATTTGATACAGCGATCTCGCCGTGTGCATTCGCCGGCTTCACAATGAATGTGGGGTTGTTCAAAGCGCCAGCGACATTATCGCCGTACCCGTGATCCGCCATGATGATGATGGTGGTCGAATCGTATATGCCCTTGGCCTTCATTTCTGCCACATATTGATTGATAAGGGACAGTGATCCCAACGTCATTTCATATTTATCCACGGTGTTGTCCGGCACAACCTTGCCATATCGATTCAAATTGTGGGGCTCATGCGATCCGCGCATGGCATAAAACTTGAAATATCTGGTCGAATTGTCGATCGACAGTCCCTCTTCAGCCAGGTTCCCGACCGGCCCGGTGTACATCTGTGTGTATCGATTCGGTTTCCCTGGCAGAAGCTTCTGCTGTGAATCGAATTCCGCCACATATGGCATATACAGGAACGGCTGCAGCGAGGGAGGGCCGTAGCGATACGCGATCATTTTCTGCATGATGCCCGTGAACCGCATGCGACTGAGCACCGATGATTCCCTGATCTCCAGATTCTCAATCTGCGTCAGCATGTCATCGTTGTAGAGCGTTTCCTCGCCATAGATCGTGACAGATACGCCATTGTCGATCATGTCCGTGAAGAATGTGTTGTTGTCAAAGGCTTCATTGCAGAACTGGAAGAACGGCACTTCATTTTTGTAGATTTGACCAGTAAACACCGCGAGTATGCTTGGGTCCGTCTTTCTGAATGTGCCGGCTGTGTTTGGATAATAGGTGGCACCATCCAGTTCCTTCAGATAGTCCGGGTCATCATCCAGCACCTGATCCATGAGGCGGCTATCAAACGTATCCATCATGAAGATGGCCACATCGCCATTGCCGGAATAGGTGAGCATCTTCTCGGTCGAGGTATAGACATCCGTTACCTTCGAAGCCTCCGCGCTGATCAGACTTACCACAAGCGAGGTTCCCATCATGATCATCAGCAGCGCCGAAACGGCGGCAATCGCCTTTTTGAAGAAGCCCGGCTTCAACGTCATGATCAGAAGCGAACCGAATATAATGGCGCACCATATCAACAGATCGGACATGGTACCCATGATCATGTTATGCCATTGGGGCACTATGCCGCCCCACACTTCGTTGGTCGTGCACAGGATGTTTCCTTGAATGTATACGCTCACAGAAAGCCCGAACAGAAGCGCCAGCACGCCATTGTAGACGCGTTCAGGTGTCAATCGAATCAGCGCCATCACGCCCTCAATCGCGACAAAACAGATCGCAAACAGCAGCAGCTGCATCGGCACAAAGTCCCCGAGCGAGAACCAAAAATCGGGCTTGTTCAATAGGTACATATCAATTGGCGCAAAGATGAAAACCGTAAATGAAAGCAAGAAACCGCAGAGCAGCTGCGGCAGCCAAGAGCTCCTGTCCGTCTTCAAAGAGACCGTCTGCTGTGTCATATGATACTCCTGTTCGTTGCCATTATTTGTGCAATTGTACATAAACCTAACATATTCTATAGGAATATCCATTGCCTGTCAAGAATATCTCGTTATGGAATTGATATGTTTTCCATAAATGCCGTCTTGTTCTCAATCGGGGTGGTTGTGGGTCTGCCCAGATCCGCACGCGAACCGATCGCGGCCTTCACTTCGACGAATGATAGCTGCCCGGATGCCTTCGCGCTTTCCAGTGCATCTTTGAGCGCCTGCTCATCCGAGACGCTGCATGCGCGCGCGTATCCACATGCCTTTGCCATCGACACCAGATCCACCTCATTCGCGACGGTCGGCATGCCGCCCACCGTTTCATGCGCGGCGTTGTTGATCACGACATGGATCAAGTTCGCGGGTGCATTGGCGCCAATCAGCGCCATCGCACCCATGTGCATCAAGACCGCGCCATCCCCGTCCAGGCACCAAATCGTCTTGTTTGGCGCATTCAACGCAATCCCCAGCGCGATGGATGAGCTGTGCCCCATCGACCCAACCGTCAGGAAATCATAGCCATGAGACTGCCCTTTCGCCTCGCGGATCTCGAACAATTCGCGCGAAGCCTTGCCGGTCGTGGACACGATCATGTCCTCGCCCGAAACATCGGTGATGCAGCGGATGATGTCCTCGCGCATCATGCGGTTGTCATTGTGATAATTGGCCTTCTCCTGGTGGCGCAAGCCATTTTTGCGCACCACGATCGCGACGCTCTTCCCGGCCGCCAGATCATCTTGCCATGCGTGCATTTGCTGCCAAAGCATGTCCTCGGTCGTGTCCTGATCGAGGATGAATGTATCGATCTGCATATCAAGCAGCAACTGCAGCGTGACCATGCCCTGATACACATGCTGGGGCTCATCATGGATGCCCGGCTCACCGCGCCAGCCAACCACGAAGATGCTCGGGATCGCGTACACATGCTCATTGATGAGCGACGCAGCCGGATTGATGATGTTGCCGATGCCGCTGTTTTGCATATAGACAACGGGGATCTTGCCCGTCGCCAGATGATACCCAGCCGCCAGCCCCACCGCGTTGCCCTCGTTGGCTGCGATGATATGATGCCTGTTGTTGACGCCATAGGTTTGCATCAGGCAATCGCACAGCGCCTTCAACTGCGAGTCGGGAACCCCCGCATAAAAATCCGCATTCAGTATCTCAAGAAACGTCTGCGCAAACATCGCCATTGCCTCCCCTATTTGATGATTTCGTGATACAGCATGTCGATCGCGTCATTGCCCAGCTCAACCGGCGTGTTCTTGAGCCGGGTGAGATTCACCGATTTCACGAGCGCATCATAGTCCGTGTTGGCATCCGCCTTGGGCGCCATGAGCCCCATATCGCGCAGCATCCAATCCAGCATCAAACCCACCTGATGCGCGTCCTCTGCACGAAACAGCGCGCAGATCTCGCCAAAAATACGACGCAGATACTCCTGCCCCCGCGCATCGATGCACCGATCCAGATGATCCGCCATATATGGGAAGAGCTTTGCAACGCACAGCGCTGCCGCATGCCCGTGCGCCAAGCCGTACAGGCTGGTCAGCTTATAGCACATGGCGTGGCCGGCGGTGGTCTGCGTGATGTTGATGGCCTTGCCGGCGATGTTGGCCGCATGCAGCATGGCTTTGTTGCTTTCAGGTAGGTTGGCCAAATAGCCCTCTTTGGTCTCCAAGATGAGCGTGAGCGCCTGCTTCGCGTAATTCCGGCTCTCCTCGGTGGAATTCACCGACCAATACGATTCCATCGCATGGCACAGCGCATCCATCATCGTGGCCTTGCGCTGATAATCGGGCAGCGTCAAAAGCGCGCTCGCGTCCATGATCACCACCGAAGGGATGAGCGAATCGTGCACGATGCTCTGCTTTTCCCCGTTTGCGTAGATCACCGCGAAGCGCGTCGCCTCACTGCCGGTGCCGGCCGTGGTGGGGAGCGCTAGCAGCGGGATTTCATTGGAAATGATGGGTTGATCCAGATAGGACACGCCCTCATTCATCGTGGCAAACAGCTTGATGCACTTCGCCACATCGATCGCGCTGCCGCCGCCGATGGCCAAGATGGCATCGAATGGTTCGGCACGGAACCGCCGCACCCCCTCCACAATGGAGGTGTACTGTGGGTTGGGCGAAAAATCAGAGAAGAACACAAAGCGGCCATCCGTCTGCCGTTCAAAATAGGCATTGATGCGAAGGAAGCGAAGCGCATCATCGCACACGACAAATACGCGGTGTATATCGCGCGCAGAAAACGCCTCATCCAGCACCCGGTACGCATCGTCCGCCACCAAAACAAGCTGCTGTGCCATTGCCATCCTCCCAGCTATCTATCGTCCGGTATGAGGGTAATGATGTCCTTGAACGACATGCAGATATCGTCGCACTCCTTGGCGCGATGGTTCTCTAAGATCAGCTCGGCCGCATGTTTCATCGCGGGGAAGCCCGCGCGGGTCAGCTGGTTGGCATAGATGACCATGTTCACGCCGCGCGCCTTGAACTCGTCCTCCGTCACGGCGTTGAACGAGGTCGGCACCACGACGATCGGTGTGGCCGCATCACGCGCGCGGAAGGTGTCCACAAATTCAAAGATCTCGGCCGGGTCCTTTCTTCTGCTATGGATCATGATCGCGTCCGCACCTGCCGCCACGAAGGCATACGCGCGCTTCAGGGCATCCTCCATGCCGCGCTCCAGGATCAGGCTCTCAATGCGCGCACAGATCATGAAGTCCTTCGATTTTTGTGCCGATTTGCCCGCCGCGATCTTCGCAGAGAAGCTCTCGATGTCATCTTGCGTCTGGTCCGCCTCCGTGCCGAAAAGGGAGTTCTTCTTAAGTCCCGTCTTGTCCTCAATGATCACCATCGAAACGCCCATGCGCTCCAGCGTCTTGACCGTGTACACGAAATGCTCCGTCAGCCCGCCCGTGTCGCCATCAAAGATGATGGGCTTGGTCGTGACCTCCATGATGTCGTCGATCGTGCGGAATCTGGATGTCATATCGACCAGCTCGATGTCCGGCTTGCCCTTCGCGGTCGAATCGCACAGGGAAGAAATCCACATGCCATCGAACTGATAGGTCTTGCCGTCCACATGCACGCACGTGTCCTCCACGATCAGTCCCGTCAGGCCGCTGTGCGCCTCCATGACGCTCACCAGCCCCTTTGCGGCCAACGCCTTTTTCAGGCGGCTGCGACGCACGTCCGGCAGCGACAGCTCCGCACGCGCGCGTCGCTCGATCTCGATATATCTTTCCTCGTGGGTATAGGGGTAATCAACAAGCTGCCCGCCGTAGGTGGCGAGGATCGAGAGCACCTCATCGCGGATCGGCTTTTGGAAACCCGATTGCCAGTCGTCGCCGTGCACCACATAGTCGGGACGCAGTTGCTCGAGGTTCTGGCGATAGCTCAAATCCTGTTGCTCCACCACTTGGCTCACGCCCGCGATGTTTTTGAGCAGCATCCTGCGATCCTCAAACGGGATCAGTGGGAAGCGTTTATAGCTCATGATTGCATGATCCGACAGCACGCCGACGGTGAGCTTGCCCAGCTTCGCGGCCTTCTGCACGATGGAGATATGCCCCGAATGGATCATATCGGTAGAGAAACACATATACACCGTGCGGTTCTTCACACCGTCCAGCTGCTTGCTCACAATCGACAGATCCTCGGGCGTATCGATCTCTGCGCACAGCCGATCGCGCACGTCCAGCGGACGAAGCACACATACGTCCGAGACGGCATTGAACGCATTCTCGGCATAGCATTTCACGTCGCCCCGCTCGCAGAAGGCGCTGATGCTGTCCATCCAGATGCGCCATTCCTTCTGTTTCAGATGATACAGCGCCTGCGAGGCCACGGCATCCTCAAAGAATTCGATGCCGATCTTCCTGATGCGCCCATCCTGAATCACCGATTTGAAATCCTTATCCGGCAGGGGAAGCGTGCTGCTGACGACCATGCAGCTCTCATCAGATGCCAGCAGATCATCCAGCACCGCAGGCTCAAACACCAGATCTCCATGCATCAGCAGCACGTCCTGATCCTCGAGCTGCGCCTTCGCCAGATACATCGAATAGATGTAGTTGGTCGAGCGATATTCGGGGTTGTTCACAAACGTGAGCTTGATCGGGAGCGCGAGCGACGCACAATATTCAACCAACGCTGCATCATACAGCCCGGTCGTAATCACCGCCTCATCGATGCCCGCGGCAGAGATCAGCGTCAGCTGGCGGCTCAGGATCGTTTCGCCATGCGCCACCTCGGTCATGCATTTGGGTTGATCGCTGGTCAATATCCCCATTCTGCTGCCCAGACCTGAGTTCAAAATGAGCGCTTTCATCCGTTTCTCCTCTCAGGGTTCACATCGATTCCATGAGATGTGCATTCGATTTACGATGTCTTGCGCGCGCTGATATGCTGCTGCAGCGCCTCGATGATATACTGACCGCTCACCTCGCCGCTATGACCAAAGTTGGCGATGGTCTGGTCGCGCACATCCGCGATCGTCTGACGCATGCTGTCATCCTGGATGAGCGCATGGATGCGGTCAGCCAAATCTTCCATATGCGCGGGATCCACACGAATGCCGATCCGATCGCGCAGAGTGAATTCAAGCGGCTCAGCCGCAATCCGCGTATATTCCGGGTTATGGATCTTCACGGGCGTATCCACGAACACGGCAGGTTTCTCGGTTGCAAACGCAAATTCATACGCCGTGCCCGACCAGTCGCTCACCACGACATCAGAATCATAGATGGAGGCATTGCTGGAGAAATCCAGCTCAAACGACAGATCATTTCCGCCATAGGATGCGTAGCGTTCGATGATCGCATCCAAGCGCACTTTATAGCGCTTGGTGTATTCGGGATGCGGCCTCACGACCACCTGGAAGCCCTTGCCCAGCAGTTGCCCGAGCAGATCATCCAGGCAGAAATCAAGCAGATTGTCCTCCTGCCAGGAGGGGGCGATCAGCACCTTGGGCTGCTCCCGCTTCGTCTGGGGTAGCGCCAGATAATCCTGGCGCAGCTTCTCCAGCTGGCCATAGCCGGCGGCAACGAGTTTCTTTTGGGGCAGATTGTAGACGGCCTCCGTCTGGCGAATCTCGTCAAACTGGAACGTGCCCACGCACAGAATCGTGTCATAATGATCAAACGCGCCCGTATGCACCACCAAATGGGTGCTCAGCGGATAGTGGAACATGTAGACATATTCCATGTCCTTGCTCATGTAGCTGCGCTTATAATGATAGTTTTCGAGATCCGTCATGGTCATCACAACCACATCGGCCTCCATGCGCATAAACAGCGTCACCAGCTTCTTTTCGCCGATGTAGTAGGGCTTGATCTGCGGCTGCGTTTTGGCGATCTGAAAAATCTGATCGTTCGGGTCACTGGTGACATAATGGATCGTGATGTTGGTGCTCGACAGGATATACAGGATCGTCTTCTCGAAGAATTTGTAGAAGCCGCTCCCCTCCGAATAGAACACCAAGTGCTTGTTGACGATCGAGAAGAAGCGCTTATAGTCCTGTTTCTCGCGCTTGATCTCCTCACTGCTGTGCTTCGTGCCCTGCTCGCCCAAGCCCTGATACTGCGCCAGTTCCGCTTTGGATGCGGCCAGCTCATCATAGTCGATGTGCTGTTTTGGCTTGTAGACGATGTTCAGCACGACCTGCTGCACGATGCTGAGCAAGTTGCTGCAGATCCAATAAAATCCTACGCCCGCAGGCACGAAAAAGCCCACCACCAGCGAAATGCCGACGGAAAGCAACATCGAACCCAGCTGTTCAATTTTGCCCTGCTCTGCCTGGAGTGGGTTGAATTTGTTTTGAAACAGGCTCAGCACGACGGCCGCCAAGCCCGCCAGGATGGGGATCAGCAGCAGAATGCCGCCGTTTTCGATGGGCACGCCCGCCAGGTTGAAGCCCAGAAAGTTCATGTTCAGGCCCTGCAACGAGGCAAACACGTCCTGCGTCATGCCCTCGATCGCCAGATACATGTCCGGGTTGGCGGCAGTCTGCAGGCAGTTGAGCGCCAGCAGCTCCACCGAGGAGGAGGCCATATCGATCCCCGCCGCCTGATGGGCGACCTGAATGATGCCTGTCACCAGCTCGCTGGGCAGTCGCAGCACATAGCTCAGCGGGTGATAGATCACCTGAATCAACCCGATCAGCAGAATCAGCTGCACAATGATGGGCACCGTTCCGGAGAGGGGATTGTATTTCTCTTTTTTATACAGCGCGCCCTGTTCGTCGGCAATGGTGTCCTTATCGCCGAAGTATTTGATCTTCAGCCGATTGATGGCCGGCTGAATGCGGACCATCTTCACGCCATTGACATGCACCCAAAGGGATATCGGGAACAGGATCAATTTGGTCGCGACCGTAAACAAAATGATAGCCAGCCCATAATTCTGAACCAGCTGATAGCAAACGCGCAGCACTGCCCCCATGGGGATCCCGATCCACTCCATCAAGAATATATACACTCCTTTGGCCTTTGATCCGCTTCACATCAAACGAGCGGCGCAAGCAGCAGCTAGTACTGCCGCCATTGCGCCACGATGCGGATTCATCTGTTGATGTATCTTAGGAGCCCTGATTCAGATTGTTTGAATCCTTGGAGAACACGATTTCGTCACTCTCAACGGCCTTGTTCGCATTCTCGTCGATGTTGAGCGTGGTCGCGATCTTCTTCTTCGCGCGGCGCCAATACACTGTCACCGCCGCTGCCACCGCAACGCAGACACCCACAATCGCCTGGATCAAGAACGTGGTCGTGGACGGATCCACATACGCCATCGCCTGCATCGGAATCAACACCGTGAAGCAAAGCGTGAAATACACTATGAGACCAATTTTCCAATTTCTGTTCATGTGGGGTACCGTCCTTTCAAGCGCTCATCGTCGCGCTCTCCCATTGTGAATCTGTTCCCAACAATCAATGAACTGATCTGTACCATTATATCACATTCGACACATTATACAAGACACTTTCCATCGAATAACGCGTTATAATCTGTGTTCATTTCACAAGGCGATCGCCATCTCGCAATCGGGGAAACGCCTCCATTCGAATGCGCATGTTTACAACAATCCCAGCAATGCGAATGCATTCCTTTGCGCAGATTGATCAATTCATCTATATGAATTGCACATAAGATGAATTATCTTTGATTTATGCTATCAAATCGTGGGATGAGTGTCTTTACTTCCAATGCAGGCTTCGCTATACTCAAAATAGAAGAATACCCAAAGGGAGGAAACATCAATGGCGATTTTGTACCAAGATGGCAACCGACTTGTTCGCAAGCAGGACGGCGAAAAACTCTGGATTGAGCCATGGGGCAAGAACGCGCTGCGTGTGCGTGCCACGTTCATGGCCGAGATGCCCGAGGAGACCTGGGCGCTGCTCGGGGAGGCCTCCGCCGATGTGAAGATCGAGATCAATGAGGATGGTTCCGCCAGCGTATCAAACGGCAACGTGACCGCGATGCTCAGCCCGGGCGGCGCGCTCAAGTTCGTGAAGAAGAATGGCGACTTGGTGCTGGAGGAGCAATGGTACACCCGCGCGCCCGGCGGTTTCTCCACCGTCAGCTCGCTGGAGATCAAGGCGCGTGAGTTCCGTCCCATTTTGGGCGGCGACTATGAGCTGAACATGCGGTTTGAGCCGCAGGATGAAAAGATCTTCGGCATGGGTCAGTATCAGGACGGCTGCCTGGACAAGAAGGGCTGCGAGCTGGAGCTGGCGCACCGCAATTCTCAGGCGTCCGTGCCGTTCTATCTGTCCACCAATGGCTACGGCTTTTTGTGGAACAACCCGGGCATCGGGCATGTGACCTTCGCCAAGAACAAGACCGAATGGTCGCTTGTCAGCACCAAGATTCTGGACTACTGGATCTGCGTTTCGGATGATCCGAGTGAGATCATGTCCGCCTATGCGGATGCCACCGGCCACTCCCCCATGATGCCCAACTACGGCATGGGCTTTTGGCAATGCAAGCTGCGCTATCGCACCCAAGAGGAACTGATGGCCGTGGCGCGCGAGCACAAACGGCGCGGGCTCCCGATGGACGTCATCGTGAGCGACTTCTTCCACTGGCCCTACCAGGGCGACTGGCGCTTCGATCCGCTGGATTATCCGGATCCGGATGCGATGGTCAAGGAACTTAAGGAATTGGGCATCGAGCTGATGGTCTCCATCTGGCCGTTCGTGGACGTGAAGAGCGAGAACTATCAGGAGATGAAGGAAAAGGGCTACCTGATCCGCGTGGATCGCGGCGTGCCCTACAGCGCCGACTTCTGCGGCAACATCCTGTGCTACGACGCGACCAACCCCGAAGCGCGTGATTTCGTGTGGAGCGTCGCCAAGAAGAACTACTACGACAAGGGCATCAAGATCTTCTGGCTGGACGAAGCCGAGCCGGAATATAAGATCTATGACTTTGACCTGTACCGCTATCACCTGGGGCCGAATGTGCAGATCGGCAACCTGTTCCCGCTGATGTATGCGCGCAACTTCTTTGAGGGCATGCAGGCCGAGGGCCAGCAGAACCCGCTGAACCTGCTGCGCTGCGCATGGGCGGGCAGCCAGCGCTATGGCGCGCTGGTCTGGTCGGGCGATATCGATACCACGTTCCGCACGCTGCGCGAGCAGTTCGCCGCAGGCCTGAGCATGGCCATGGCCGGCATCCCCTGGTGGACGACCGACATCGGCGGCTTCCACGGCGGCGATCAGGAGGATCCGGACTATCGCGAGCTGCTGATCCGCTGGTTCCAGTTCGGCGCGTTCTGCCCGGTGTTCCGCCTGCACGGCAATCGCCTGCATGGCGAGCCCTCCACCAACGAGAGCAAGGCCGATACCGGCGGCCCGAACGAGGTTTGGAGCTATGGCGAGGAAGCCTATGAGATCCTCAAGCAGTACCTGTTCCTGCGCGAAGACATGAAGCCCTACATCGAGAAGACCATGCAGGACGTGCACGAGGAAGGCGCGATCGTCATGAGCCCGCTGTGGTACAGCTTCCCGACCGACAAGGCTGCCGCCGAGAACGAGGACGAGTACATGTTCGGCAAGGACGTGCTGGTCGCGCCCGTGATGGAGCTGGGGCTGCGTCAGCGTCCGGTGTATCTGCCCGAGGGCGAGACCTGGATCGAGGCCTCTACCGGCAAGGAGTATCAGGGCGGCCAGACCATCACCGCCGATGCGCCGCTGAGCGTGATCCCGGTGTTCGTGAAGAAGGGCGCAGATGTATCCATCTCCATCAAAGCCTAATCCATCCCAACACAATCAAAAGGGTGCGTCCATTGCGGTCGCACCCTTTTCTGTCGCCAGCAAAACCTACCCCTTGGGAGGTCTGGAGGGT
>JAJDGF010000055.1 GCA_030265545.1 Eubacteriales bacterium OttesenSCG-928-N13 | reverse complement strand
GGTTTGTTGATGGTTTGATGGGGGCTATTAGAACCAGGGCACTTGTTGGCCGAGGGCAGTCATGCCGCTGACGGTTATGACGGTGGTGATCAGGCAGGCGACGATGTTGCCCGCGAAGATAACCAGCGCGGCCTTCTTTCGATCAAAGCCAAACAATACCGCAATCAGCGAGCCCGTCCAGATGCCCGTGCCCGGCACCGGAATGGCCACAAACGCAAACAGCGCCAGCAGCCCTAGGTTATCCATCTTGGATGCCTTGCGCTTGGCGCGCGCCTCGATCCATGCACAGAATTTCTTGAGCCAGTTCAACCAGTTGTATGGTAGCGTCTGAATCCATTTCACGATCGGCAGATACAGCCACAGGATGAATGGCACGGGTAGATAGGATACAATAAGCGCCAGCAGATAGGAGAACACGATCGGCATCCCCATACCCAACATGCCGATGACGGCATAGCGCCCTTCAAACGTGGGCACGAGGCTCAGCAGCGACGTTTTGATGATTGTTCCGATGTGCTCCGTCCAGATGAAAGCAGGCTGCATTGATATACCTCCGCGGCGTTTTTGATATGGCATCATCATAGCATTCTATCAAGGGAGCGTCTAGCATATGCATGTTATGCATAAAAATACATAACGGCGCGCGGAATATGCAGTTCATATGCATTTAACACCGGATATGCTTGAATAAATTCGGAATATGATGTATAATATGCACAACATCATAGCAATAGGAGGACAAATGATATGAAGCTGGTTAAAGTATTGGCGCTGGCGATGGTTCTGATGCTGGCGATGGGTTCGCTGGCGATGGCAGAGGGCATGACCTATTTGGTGGGCACCAACCCGGAATTCGCGCCGTTTGAGTTCGTGGGCGACGATGGCGAAGTGCAGGGCATCGACGTGGACATCATCAAGGCCATCGTTGCGAAGGTGGATGCGACCGGCATCGTGCAGATGGAATCCATGGCGTTTGACGCGCTGATCCCGGCGCTGGTCTCCGGCAAGATCGACATGACGATCGCTGCGATGACCATCACCGAGGAGCGCAAGCAGAACGTGCTGTTCTCCGAGCCCTATTTCGATGCCACGCAGGTGATCGTCGTGAAGGAAGGCTCCGACATCCAGGGCGAGGCGGATCTGGCCAACAAGAAGATCGGCGTGCAGCTGGGCACCACCGGCGATCTGTATGTGACGGATGGCGTGGAAGGTGCGGACGTGCAACGCTTTGAGAAGGCACTGGACGCGATCCAGGACGTGGCCTCGGGCCGTTTGGATGCAGTGGTCGTGGATGAAGGCCCAGCATCTGCCTACGTGGGCGAGGTTGCAGGTCTGGTGATCCTGGCCGACCGCATGAGCAACGAGCAGTATGGCATCGCGATGCGCCTTGAAGACGCTGAGCTGTGCGGCAAGGTCAACGAAGCGCTGGCTGAGTTGCAGGCGGACGGCACGCTGCAGTCGATCATCGAGGCATATCAGCAGGGTGAATAAAAACGACAACGTGATCTGATACAAGGCGGAGGATTGCTTTAATCCTCCGCCACAGTCCAGTTTTGGGGTGTTGTGTTAACAGGTTTGGAGTGTTATCATGTTTGAATCGATACAGCAATGGTTTCTGGGTGGGTATCAACAGTTTTTCAATACGATGATCGAGGGCAATCGCTACCTGATGCTGCTGGAGGGTCTCGGCGTCACGGTGAAGGTGGCGCTGGGTGCGGCGGTGATCGGCATATTGATGGGCTGCGTGATTGCGCTGATGGCGCTGAGCAAGCTGCGCATTGCGCGCTCGTTCGCGTCGCTCTATGTCACGGTCATTCGCGGCACGCCGGTGGTGGTACAGCTGTTGATCATGTATTATATCATCATGCTGTCCTATACCGGCCCGAAGGAAGTGGTGGCGATCGTCACATTCGGACTGAATAGCGCGGCGTATGTGTCCGAAATGGTGCGCGGCGGCATTCTGGCAATCGACAAGGGCCAGACCGAAGCCGGGCGCTCGCTCGGGCTGTCGGGTGCATCTACGATGCTGTTGATTGTGCTGCCACAGACCGTCAAGGTGATCTTGCCCAGCCTGTTCAATGAATTCATCATGCTGCTGAAGGAGACCTCGGTCGTGGGCTTCATCGGACTGATGGATCTGGCGAAGGCGGGCGACTATATCAGAAGCCGCACCTATTCCGCGTTTGTCCCGCTGCTGAGCGTTGCGGCGGTGTATCTGGTCATCGTGATTGGATTGACGCAGATCTTTGGGCGCGTGGAAAGGAGGTTGAGGCAGGGTGATTCACGTTAATGGCTTGACGAAGGATTTCGGGCAGCTGCAAGTGCTGCGCGGGATCGATGAGCACATCAAAAAGGGCGAACGGGTCGTGGTGATCGGGCCGAGTGGATCGGGCAAGAGCACCTTTTTGCGCTGTCTGAACCTGCTGGAGCGTCCCACGAGCGGTCAGATTTTGTTCAATCTGGAGCTGCCGGGTGGCGGATTTCAGGAGCTTGATATCACCGCGCGCGGTGTGCAGATCGACAAGGTGCGCCAGAAGATGGGCATGGTGTTTCAGCATTTCAATCTGTTCCCGCACAAGACAGTGCTGGAGAACATCACGCTGGCGCCCGTGCATCTGAAGCTTATGAGCAAGGCAGCAGCGACTGATAAGGCGATGGGGTTGCTGGAGCGCGTGGGGCTGGTGGACAAGGCGAATGCCTATCCGGCGCAGCTCTCAGGCGGACAGAAGCAGCGCATTGCGATCGTTCGTTCGCTGGCGATGGACCCGGAAGTGATGCTGTTTGATGAGCCCACCTCCGCGCTTGATCCGGAGATGGTGGGCGAGGTGCTGGATGTCATGAAGCAGCTGGCGATCGACGGCATGACCATGGTGGTGGTCACGCACGAAATGGGCTTTGCGCGCGAGGTGGGTGATCGGGTGCTGTTCATGGATGAGGGACTGGTGGTGGAGCAGGGCACGCCCGAGCAGATCTTCGGCAACCCGCAAAACCAGCGCACACAGGACTTCCTGGGCAAGCTGCTTTGATTTGATTGACACGAATTGGCGCATACTGGTACGCTGCGTCACCTGAATCCTATGATATGGCGGTCGCTTTTTCCATCCTGCCATGTTGCTTTCCGCTTGACGCAGCGCTGCTACGCCTGCGCTCCGTCTCCTTGCAGGTCAAACAGTCGCCTCGCCATATCCCGACCTTTCGGTGACGCGGCGTATTGAGGGGCGTTGAGCACTCGTGTCAACACCCTCTAGGGTGTTCAAAAACTGTTCACGATTCCTTCGTAAATTTTTCGTGATGTTTTTGCAGGGAATCCGAAGGCGCATGGAGAATATCTTTTATACGACCCCACGGATTATCTGTGTTAGGAGGACAGCAATATGAAGACGACATTCAACGGAAAAGGCATTGAAATCAAGGGCAAGCTCGAGGATTGGTTGGAGAAAAAGATTGCGAAGCTTGACAAATACCTGCGCGAGGCGCAGGAAGTGAATGTGAAACTGGTGCAACAGACCAAGGAACGCAGCACGTGCGAAATCACGATCCCGCTTGATGGCTCCATCCTGCGCGTCGAGGAATCGACCGCCGATATGTTCACCTCGATCGACAAGTGTGTGGAAAAGATGGTGCGCATGATTCGCCGCCACCGCACCAAGCTGGACAAGCGCCTCCGCCAGGATGCATTTGAGGAGAAGGACGTGCTGGATGAGCCGCTGTTTGAGGACACGGACACCACGCCCGTGCGCGTGCTGCAAAACACCAACTACGAGCGGCGCAACCTGATCAACCAATTCCTGCGCTATCCAGACAACAGCGCGGGCTCGATCATGACGATCGAATACTGCGAATCGCACACCGGCGAGACCGTGCGCCAAACCATGGAAGAGATCAAGCGCACCGCGATCGACAAGGAGACCGTGTACACCGTCTACGTGATTGACGATCGCCGCCGCCTGATCGGTACCGTGGCGCTGCGCAAGCTGATCATGGCGGACGACGGAGAGCCCATCGATCGGCTGATGGACACCAACGTGATATCGGTCATCACCACCGATGACCAGGAGACCGTGGCGGACACCGTGCGCAAATACGACCTGATGAGCATCCCGGTGGTGGACAGGGAGAACCGCCTGGTGGGTATCATCACGATCGATGACATCGTAGACGTCATCGAAGAAGAGAACACCGAGGACTTTGAAAAGATGGGTGCTTTGATCCCATCTGAGGACGAATATCTCAAGACCAGTGTGGTGCGATTGTTCCGAAACCGCATCCCGTGGCTGCTGATACTGATGATCTCGGCCACCTTCACAGGCCTCATCATCACCCGCTACGAAGTGGTGCTGCAAGCCTCCGCGATCGGCACGGTCATCATGGCCTGCATCCCGATGCTGATGGACACGGGCGGCAACTGCGGCAGCCAGACCTCCGTACTGATCATCCGCGGTCTTGCGTTGGGTGAGCTGGGCTTCAAGGATCTGCCCACCATCCTCTGGAAGGAGATGCGCGTGGCGGTGATGGTCGGCGCGGTGCTGTCGATTGTGAACTTCCTTCGGCTGATCGCGATGAGCTGGCTATTTGATGTGAACGCGATGGGGCAGCACGCCGTGAGCTGGCAAAACGCGGGCGCCTGGGGCGTGGTTTCGATCAGCATCTTCATGACGGCCGTGATCGCAAAATCGATCGGCTGCATTCTGCCGCTGTGTGCCAAGAAGGTGCATCTGGATCCTGCGCTGATGGCCAGCCCACTGATCACCACGATCGTGGATGCCTCGGCACTGGCAGTGCTGTTCACGATCGCCAGCCGCACGCTGAGCATGGTTTGATCCATTCATTTGGGGCTCCCGCCATCGCCCGATGGGGCGGAAATCGGGAGCCCTTTCGTATTTTTCATCACGGAAAGGACAGATTCAAATGAAACAGGTGCTGGGCTGCTTGCGGCGCGCCGACCAGGATTTTCATATGATTCAGCCGGGCGACCGCATCGCGGTGGGCGTTTCGGGCGGCAAGGACAGCCTGCTGCTGCTGGAGGCGCTGGCGCTGTATCGCAGGTTCAGCAAGTCCCCCTATGAGCTGACCGCGATGACGCTCACGATGGGCATGGAGCCATTTGACCTAAGCGGCGTTCAGCAGATGTGCGATCGGCTGGAGGTTCCCTATATCATCAAACACACCGAGATCGGCAGGGTGGTCTTCGAGGAGCGCAAGGAAAAGAACCCCTGCTCGCTCTGCGCCAAGATGCGGCGCGGCGCGCTGAGCGATCTGTGCAAGGAGCATGGGTTCAACAAGGTGGCGCTTGGGCATCATCGGGACGACGCGATTGAAACGCTGCTGCTCAGCCTGTTCTATGAGGGGCGCATCCACACCTTTCACCCGGTCACCTATCTGTCCCGCGCCGACCTGACGCAGATCCGCCCGCTGGTGTATCTGCCAGAGAGTCATATCATCCACATGACCAGGCAACTGAACCTGCCGGTGGTCAAGTCCCCCTGCCCCGCCAATGGATATACCAAGCGCGAGGAGATCAAGCAGCTGATCACCCACATCACCCAGCAGATCCCCAACGCGCGCGAGATGATGCTGTCAGCACTGCAAAACCAGGATCAGTATGGACTCTGGGAACACGACTGACCGCCTCCTTCGCACAGCAAAGCCGTCCATCTCAATGACATGAGGAGGACGGCTTTTTTATCGATGCGTCTAATCCCGTGTGACGTTCTTGATCCACTTGTTCCCACGCAGTCGAATGAACGCGATGATCCATTTGAAGCACTGATCGATCCGCAGGAACAGGAACATCCAGGCATGCGGCACCTTCCACACGAACGCCGCCAGCAGCGACAGTGGCAGCACCACCAGCCAACCGCAGATCATATCCACGATCATCACGAACCGGCTGTCCCCCGCGCCGCGGTTGATGCCCACAAAGCAGCTGGCATGATAGCAGGTGCCGATCATCGTGGGCGCGCCCAGCGCAATCATGGCGATAGCGAGGCTGGCGACCTCCGGATTCTCCTGCGGGAACAGACCCACAAACGGACCGCGCAGCACAAACACCAGTGCCGCGAAGATGATCCCGAACCCGAGGAACATCCACTGAATGGACACAGAATATTCGCGCGTCTTTTCATAATTGCCCGCGCCCACCGTCTTGCCGATCACAACTGCCGCACCGTTTGCCAGCGCGAAGCAGAACAGCGTGCCCAGCGTCATCATCTGGCTGGCAACGATATTGGCCGAGATCATCACCCCGCCCAGATGCCCGATGATCCAGGTCTTGACCAGCCCGACGATCGCCCATTGCGCATCCGCCAACCCGACGGGCAGCCCATATTTCGCATAGTCACGCCACAGCCAGCCCTCGCTTTTCAGCAGATCCTTGGGCTTGAGCGGCAGCGCCTTCTGCACCTTAAATGCATAGATGGCGACGATGGTCAGCTCCACCACGCGAGTGATCAATGTGGCGATCGCCGCACCGCGCACACCCATCGCGGGCAGACCCAGCTTGCCGAAGATCAACACATAGTTCAGCGAGATGTTCACCACCAGCGAGATGCTGGACACGATCAGCGACACATTCACCACTTCCACCGCACGCAGCACACCGATCAGCGCCTGTGTCAGCGCATAGGGGATGAACGACAAGCAGAACACGGTGATATAGGGCATCGCTGCCGCGACCACCGCCTGATCGCTGTTGAATGCGCTGAGCACCTGCTCGGGGAATATCGAAACCAGCACTGCCACCAGCACCGCCAGCGCCAGCACCAGCTTGAGCACGATCGAAAACACCTGCTTGATGCGGTCCAGGTCTCGCTTGCCCCAATACTGGCTAACCAGCACCGTGGCGCCCGAAACCAGCCCAATCACCGTCATCACAAACACGTTTGCGATCTCGTTGGTCTGCCCCACGCCCGCCATCGCGAAGCCGGGCAGATGGCTGACCATCTTGGTGTCCGCCAGGTGCACCAGCTGCGTAATCAGGCTCTGAAACGCAGATGGCAGCGCCACAAGGAACATCGTGCGATAAAAGCTTCGGTCGCGCGTGAGTCGTATCATCGATGAATCCCCCTATCGATTTGGTACGGTATGCAAACCCTTACGAAAACCTTTTCGGACAGCCGCAAAAACCATCCAAAATGAGGGGCGACCTGATCGATAGCCGCCCCCCCAAATGGTTCTTATTTCGATGCGATGTCCCTGGCCACCACAACGCCGGTGACCGAGGCCTGCATCAATCCGCGCGTCACGCCCGCGCCATCACCGATGGCATAGAACCCGGGCAGCGCGGTTTCAAAGCTGTTGTTCACGCTCAGCTTGGAGGAATAGAACTTGACTTCCACGCCATACAGCAGTGTGTTTTTCGAATACAGGCCGGGCGCCACCTTATCAAACGCGCGCAGCGCCTCGATGATGGACATCAGGTGCCGATGCGGCAGCACAAAGCTGAGATCGCCCGGGGTGGCGGTGTTCAGCGTGGGCTCGGTGGTGGACTTTTTCAGGCGCGACCAATCGGTGCGCCGCCCCTTGAGCAGATCCCCCAGCCGCTGCACCATGATGCCGCTGCCGGTCAGCATATTCGCCAGACGCGCGATGTAGCGCCCATATTCAATCGGCTGATTGAACGGCTCGGTGAAGCGGGTAGAAACCAGCATCGCGAAGTTGGTGTTCTTGGTTCTGAGCTTCTCATCCGCGTAGCTGTGGCCGTTTACCACGGCGATGCCGCCCTCATAATGCTCCTCGGACACAAGTCCGCCCGGATTCATACAGAAGGTGCGTACCTTGTTCTCGAACGTATCGGCATAATAGACCATCTTGGCCTCGTACAGGTGCTTGGTCAGATGATCCATCACCGAATTGGGAACCTCGACGCGCACGCCGATGTCCACCTCATTGTTGCGGGTATCGATCCCGAACTCCTTGGCCATCTGGCTGAGCCATTTCGCGCCGCCACGCCCGGGCGCCGCCACCACATAGGGCGCCGTCGCATGCTTGATTTCGCCCTGCTCGTCCTTCATATAGATACCGCCCAGTTTGCCATCCTCATTGATCATCAGCTGGGTGGCCACGGTCTTTTCAAGGAAGGTGAAATTGCCGCTCGCCTCCAGCGCGCGGTACATATTGCGCAGCACCTCGAACGAATGCTCGGTGCCCATATGCCGCACAGGGCAGCGCACCAGCTTGATGTTGTGCTTGCTGCATTCATAGGCGATCTCGTCCACCTTGGGATCGTTCAGCCCATGCACCACATCGGGTGCACCATGCTTCAGATAGATGGAATCGGCGTATTTCAGCAGATCGCGCACCTCATCCACCGGCAGATAGTCGGTCAGATTGCCGCCCACTTCCTCGGACAAAGACAGCTTGCCATCCGAAAACGCACCCGCTCCCGCCCAGCCGGCCATGATGTTGCAGGGCTTGCAATCCACGCACTTGCCCAGCTTGCGCGCGGGACAATTGCGCCGATCGATATGCAATCCGGCGTCTATCATCATGATCTTGGCGTTCGGATTGAGTGCGCGCGTCTCAAGCGCGGTGAAGATGCCCGCCGGGCCTGCCCCGACAATGATCAAATCGTAGTCATACATGATGGTACCGTAACTCCTTTGGATATTGCGATGTATTGCGCACAGATAGGCGGGTCATCGCCCGCCTCCCATACTAAGCCTTGATTAGTGTACCTGTTTATCGGGATTCTGTCAAGCAAATCGGGTCTGAAAAATCAAGGGAATGCGCGATCTTCGCCATCGCAAAGCCCGCATGACGCGCCCATCTTTCGGCTTTCTCGGTGTATATCATTGAAAAGACAGGATTTGAATGATATAATTGTGATCATACGTATGAACACAGAGGAGTCACGCTATGTTTACAGAGAACATGATCGCGCCGTGCGGACTGGATTGCAGCCTGTGCAGCCAAGCGCATCGGACGCAAGACCCATGCATGGGTTGCCTGGGACCGAATGCAAACAAGCCGGAGTTCTGCTCCACCTGGTGCGGTGTGATCCGTTGCGAGCGCAGAAAACGCAATCACTATCGCTTCTGCGATTTGTGTCCCGTCTATCCGTGTGAGCATATAACGGAGCGCGAAAACAGGTATGCTTCCGATTATGCGCTGACGGAATCCCCGATATCCAACCTGCGTGCCATACGTGAACAGGGAATGGACGCATTCTTGAAGGAGCAGAGCCAGGCATGGACATGCGCATCGTGCGGGGGCGTGATCTCTGTGCATGATGGACTGTGCAGCAAATGCAAAAAGCAGCATGGAAAACGCGCAACATAAGGCCGCGCTGGTCTTGACCAATGACCGTGATTCGCGTACAATGAAACGCACGGATTGCCATACAACAAAAGGGAGGTTCCTGCCTCATGGAACTACTTAAACAACGCATTCTTACGGACGGCAAGGCGCTCAATTCGGACGTGCTGCTGGTGGATTCGTTCATCAATCACCAGATCGATCCCCCGCTGATGCAGGCCATCGGTGATGAGTTCGCGCGCCTGTTCAAGGATCAGGGCATCACCCACATCGTGACCATCGAAAGCAGCGGCATCGCACCCGCGCTGATGGCCGCTATCGCGATGGACGTGCCCATGGTCATCATGAAAAAATCGATCAGCTCCATCCTGTCGGAGGAGCTGCACCAGACCCCCGTCTACAGCTTCACCAAGGGCACCACCTATCAGCTCACGCTCAAATCGCAGTTCATCAAGAAGGGCGACCGCGTGCTGTTCATCGACGATTTCCTGGCGAATGGCGAAGCGGCGCTGGGTGCAGCGCGCGTGATTGAGATGGCGGGCGCGACGGTCGCGGGCATGGGCATCGTGATCGAAAAGGCATTTCAGCCGGGTCGCGAGCGCTTGATTCAGGCGGGATATGCACCCATTTCGCTGGCGCGGATCTCATACATGGAAGCCGGCGTGGTGGAGTTTGAGCCGTAATTCACGGATGAAAAGGAGAATCTTTCATGGCAACATTGCATGATGTGCGCTGCTTTCTGCTTGACATGGACGGCACATTTTATCTGGGCGACAACCTGATCGAGGGCTCGCTGGAGTTCATCCGTGCGGTGCAGGATTCCGGGCGCGACTTCCTGTTTTTGACCAACAATTCCAGCCACAGCGCAGCACACTACGTGAAAAAGCTCGCGCGCATGGGGCTCAACGTTCCGCCCGAGAAGGTGCTCACCTCCGGACAAGCCACGGCGCTCAAGTGCCGCGCGCTGCATCCGAGGAAGCGCGCATTTGTGCTGGGCAACCGCTTCTTATTTGATGAGCTGACGGAGGGCGGCATTCCGATTGATCAGGAGACGCCCGAATACGTGATCATCGGCTATGATACCACGCTCGACTATGCCAAGATGACCGCGGTATGCGATTTTGTGCGTGCGGGACTGCCCTATGTGGCGACACATCCGGACTTCAATTGCCCGACCGAGACCGGCTTTGCGCCCGATATCGGCGCGATCATTGCCTTCATCGAGGCATCCACCGGCCGCCGCCCCGATCTGATCGTGGGCAAGCCGCACCAGGGCATCGTGGATGCGGCGCTCGATCGCACCGGGTTTCAGCCCGATCAGCTGGCGATGGTGGGCGATCGACTCTATACCGATGTGGCCACCGGGCTCGCGCATGGGATGCTGTCCATTTTGGTGCTCAGTGGCGAGACCACGCCCGAGATGGCGAAAGAAAGCGACATCAAGCCCCACCTGACCTATGACCGCCTGAGCGACATGATCGGAGCGCTATGAAACGCACATGCTTGATCCTGCTGGTGCTGGGCGCGCTGCTGATGGGCGGCTGCGGATATATCGTGGTGGAGGACTATCCGACGACCACCATCCTCGCCCCTACACCAAGCCCCACGCCGAGCGCATCCTGACAGGTTCCATTTGGTTCATGGCGCAATTGTAAACGATTGCCCGCGCCACACATATTTAACCGAAACAAGCGAACTTTTTGTGATATAATGGTGTCAAATGGTAGATGTGATATATTTCACCTTTTTGACAAGGAGTTGATTTATCTTGGCTCGTAAATTGCCGGCGATTCTGTTTGTGTTGGTTCTGCTGGTTGCCACCTTCAATCCGGGGGTGGAGCTGCGCTTTAGCAGCCCAGACCTCACAACGACCGTCGAGACCACGCAGCAGAGCGCGCAGGTGTTCAGCCCGGACGGAGATGTGCTGTTCACGCCTGTGCCCACGCCCGTGATCACGCCATCGCCGACCCCTGTGCCCACACCCACCCCAGTCCCCACGCCCGAACCCACCCCGATGGTCAAGGGCATGACGGGTGCGGAGGTGACGCAGCTGCAGGGTCAGCTGTTGACGCTCGGCTTCCTCACGGATGAGCCGGACGGCGTCTATGGCAAGGACACGGTCGAGGCAGTCAAGCTGCTTCAGAGCTATTTGAATGGCGTAGAGTCCTCCAAGGCGCAACCCACCACCGCCCCGACAGCGCAGACGCTGGAGTTGGGTGGCGCGGTCGCATTGGCAGAGAATGGATCTGACAGCGCCTCATCCGCGGGCAATGTCGCCTATGCCGTGACCGGCGAGGTGAACGGCAAGCTGATGGATGCGCTGCGCATCGGCGATTTCCCGCTGTATCGCGAGACCGGCCTGATGAAGGGCTCCACCGGCTCTGAAACCAAGAGGCTGCAATCCCGCCTGAACAACCTCAAATACATCTACAAGAACGTAGATGGTGCGTTCGGCGACAACACCACCGAGGGTCTGCGCTATTTCCAGCAGATCAACGGGCTGCCGGAGACCGGCGTCGCAGACGCAGCCACCCTGACCGCGCTGTATTCTCCGGTCGCCAAGGAATCCGACAAGCCGCTGCATCCCTATAAGGCGGTCGTGGACGTGAGCGAGCAGCGCGTGTATATCTATGCATGGCACGATGGCAGCTATAGCAAGCGCGTCAAGAAATTCAAGTGCTCCACGGGCACCCGCTCCAACCCCACCCCGCTGGGCACCTACCAGGCCGGCACCGCCCCGGGCAGAAGGTGGCACTATTTCAAGGACTTCAACTGCTGGGCGCAGTACGCCTACTACATCGAGGGCAACATCATGTTCCATTCGGTGCTGTATCGCAGAAAAGACACCCGCACGATGACCAAGAGCTCCCTCTACAACCTGGGCACGCGCGCCTCGCATGGCTGCGTCCGCCTGGCGGTGAAGGACGCCAAATGGATCTGGACGAACATGAACGCCGGCTCCACGATCGTGGTCAAAAAATAGCATATACATTCCAAATGAGGCATCCATTTCGGGTGCCTTTTACTTTTGACAGACCCCTTCAGGGGACCATGACCCTCCAAATTCAAATCGCACCCGACGACATGCGCGTCGACGAGAGCGTGTTGACAACTGTCAACCGCTCAGACTG
>JAJDGF010000054.1 GCA_030265545.1 Eubacteriales bacterium OttesenSCG-928-N13 | reverse complement strand
GTGTACCAGGATTTGCCGTCGAAATATTCCTGATAGGACTTGGTCTTGAACTCATAGCCGTGGCGCGCCAGCACCTCCACGCGGCCCAACTCCAGCATGGAGCTGTCCACCGCCAGCACCTCTTCCTCAGTCAAGCGCTCGGTCTCGGAGTTGGGGAAGATGTAGCCATCGGTCTTCTCGTAGGACTTCTCGCCCTCCTGGGTCGTTTGGCCTTCCACGGGGACGGCATTGCCTTCCTCATCGGTGATCAAATTGCCCTCGTCGTCCACCTGATATTCGATGGTGGTGTCATCCTCTGCGGTGACGGGGGAGGGGATGCTCGCGATCTTGGAGCCGCTGAACAGCGCCTTGTTCGATCCGCCATCCAGCGGCACGCGGGTCATCTTGCCCGCCTCATATTCGAACACATAGGCGTTGCTGCCTGCCGCCATGACGGAGGAAATGGCCGCCGGCTTCATCAGCTGCTTGCCGGTGCCGCCCGCGAGCGGATACAACGAAAGATCCTCATTGGTATAGACCACCACGCCGTAGGGGGTGATGTAGTAATCCCAATCATAACCCAGCGCCATCGAGGCCAGCTGGTTGGTTTCGGTGTTCATTCGATACAGCCTACCCTGCAGCCAGCTGCTGCCGTCCGAGTCTGCGGTCAGGTAGCTGTCATCGTAGTTGTGCATGTAGACATAGTTGCCGTAGGCCTTCAGATCGCCCACGCCCTTATCCAGCACCAGCTCCGGATTGCTGCCGGTGATGGACATGGAATATAGCTTGCCCACCGATGCATTGGCAACCAGCTCGCCCGATGTGGCCTGATACTCATGCAGATCGTCTGTCGAAACATAATAGATCACGTCGTTGACGATCACGTATTCGCTCATCTTGACATTTGCGTTCAGCTCGTCCGGCTCGCCCGTCTCCGGGTCAACCAGGGTCAAGATGCCGTCCACCAGGCAATACAGCACGTCGTCGTAATAGCTCAGCTTGGAGACCTCCTGGGTCTCAAACTGGGATAGGATCTCGAGCTGCGCGCCGTTGCTATCGGTGGCGATGATCTGATAGGAGGGCGGATCGTAGCGCAGATAATATACCTTCTCGCCCACCGCAACCAGATCGTCGATGGTGGTGTGCATATCGATATTCTCAGGCTCGCCGCCCGCCAATGCCACCTTGTTCAAGGCGGTGTTGTTGTCGGTGGCCGTGAGCAGGAACAGCAGCTGATCGTTAGATTCGATCGCCATTTCGCCCTGTTGGTTCACGCCCGTAAGCGCCATGGCAGATGTGGCAGAAAACGCCAGCAGCAGCATGGCCAATACGATGGGGAGATACCGTTTCGCTAGCCTCATGTGATACCCTCCTACATTCGCGAGCCGATAGGGGCCCGTGCATTTGTGCTACTATATCAGGATTGTCGCGCCGATTGATTGGGATGCATGGATACATTGTAGTATACCATGCACGCAATGCTCAGCTCAAATGGGAATTGATCCCAATTGGGCATGGGCATAAATATACCAATCTATTGTATTATACCAAAGTATGTGCCTTTGCACAAGTCATTGAACGAGAAAAAAGAAGCCCACTCAAATCAATGAAAGGCTTCGATTTCTATTGCACACAAAAATTAGGCCTGCTGCGCTTTGGCCAGCTGCTTGGCGAGGCGAGCCTTCTTGCGGTTTGCAGCGTTCTTATGGATGACGCCCTTGCTGGCGGCTCTATCGATCGCGCCCTGCGTGGTGGCAAGCACCTTTTCATCGGCGCTACCAGCTGCGACGGCGGTGTCATACTTCTTGATTGTCGTGCGCATGGCAGACTTGATCATGCGGTTGCGAAGGTTCTTTTTCTCATTCACCTTCACGCGCTTCATCGCGGATTTGATATTCGGCAAAACATTTCACCTCCATGCCTTGAGTCAACAAACGTTATTGTATCACGAGAAGCCATGTTTTGCAATAGTTTGCGACTTGTTTTTCTGGTTAAAAATTGGCGCGAATGATCACAATAAGGGTATTGCTAGTGATATTGAGGTGATTTGATGAGGCAAATTCGCACAGATTTGGCCATGGAGTCGGCGAGCGCGGCGGGGGATCAGGAACTGCCGGGCGTGCATGTGAGCACATGGGAAGAGGCGGGCGTGAGCATTACAGAGGTGAAAATTGAGCGCGCAGAGGGCGCGCGGCTGCTCGGGAAGCCGGAGGGCGTGTATGTGACGCTTGAATGCGGCGGACTGCGGGAGAAGCGCGTTGAAGCGCGGGAAGCCATGGCTTCGCTGCTGGGGGAGGAACTCTCTCGGCTGCTGCCCGGCGAGCAGGACAAGCCGGTGCTGGTGATTGGACTTGGCAATCGGCAGGTGACGCCCGACTCGCTGGGACCGCTCACGGTGGATGGCACACTGGTCACGCGGCACTTGTTTCGCGAGCTGCCCGATACGGTGGATAGTCGCATGAGCCCGGTGTGCGCGGTGGCGCCGGGCGTGCTGGGGATCACGGGGCTGGAGACGCTGGAGATCGTGCAGGGCATCGTGGATCACGTGGATCCGTGTGCGGTGATCGCGATTGATGCGCTGTCCTCGCGCGCCATCTCCCGCATCGGCACCACCGTGCAGCTGACCAACACCGGCATCCAGCCCGGCTCGGGCGTGGGCAACCATCGAAAGGCACTCAGTCGGGAGACGCTGGGCGTGCCGGTGATCTCGCTGGGCGTGCCCACGGTGATCTATGCCGCCTCGATCGTGCGGGACGCGATGGAATCGATCGCGCCGCAGGATGGCGAGGATCATAGCCAGGCGTTTGAACAGATGGGCAAGGATCTGCTCAAGGGCGAGATCGGCGAGATGATCGTCACCCCGCGCGAGGTGGACGACATCGTGAAGGACGTGGCGCAGGTGCTGTCCGGCGGGATCAATAAGGCACTTCATCCCGGGCTGAGCAACAGCGAGATGCAGATAATGAGGGATTAGAGGGCGCTGACACGAGTGCTCAATGCCCATGATTCCCAGCCGTTTTGCGCCGTACGACATTGCTTCCCATCGAAATACCTCCAGTATTCCTTCGGTGAAGCGCCTTGTACGACACAAACATCCCGGAAATCCTGGTTATTTCACTCATGTCAACACGCCAAATCAGCTTGAGCCATTGCGGTTCAAGCTGATTGGTCATCCTATCAGAATTAAATGGGCTTTAGTTTGCGACTGAATCGGCTGCGTCGTTTGCCGGGCTTCAGGTTGGCGCAGATGACGCCTGAGACAGCGCCGATCAGCGCGCTCAGCAGCAGCTCCAGTGCGATCTGCTGTGCAGGGGCAATCGCCCCATCGATGATCGAATAGATCAGATACCCCAGCACCATATAGGATAGTCCCACCAGCGCCCCCATGGCCAGCCCCTTTTCGCCGCCGCGACCCACCGCGATCAGCGCGCCAAAGAAGATGGAGACCACCTTCAGCAGCTGGTTGAGCGTGGTGAGCAGCCCGTCCGACATGGGCGTGAAGATGACCAACGCCGCCAATACTGCCATGCCGCCCAGCGTGATGGCGATGGCCATGCCGAGCCCCTTCAATATCCTGAGCATCGTGTCCAGTCTTGTCATGATTTCTCCCCCTTCGACTGATTGATTCTTCATCTAACACTATGCGCAGCTCGTCCCAAAGAGACGTACAGACCGCATCAACATGCCCTCGTCGAAGTCCTTCGCCCCCAGAGACCTCCCGATAGAGCTCGTCAACAATATGACCGCAATCATTTTTAATGATTGCGGTCATTGAGTACCTATTTAAATATTACACGCTCGGCTCAGCATCGTTCTCAAGCGGCGCGTCCTCGACGGAGCGGATGCCCCAGCGAGCAAAGACCATCTGGGTCTTGGCGGCGCCGGCTTCGATGGTCACGGTCTCATCCTTGATGGATTTCACGGTGCCATAGATGCCGCCGATGGTGCAAATGCGGTCGCCCGGCTTCAGCGCGGCCAGCATGTCCTTCACGGCCTTTTCCTTTTTGCGCTGCGGACGGATGAGCAGGAAATAAAACACGGCAACCATCGCCACCATCATCAGCAGCGTGGGGATCATGCTCTCCAGGCCTGCGGCCTCAGCTGCGGCGGGTGCGGCGTCCAATAGCCAATTCAAATTCGTGATCATTCAACAATTCCTCCACTGATTAGATTCATACTTTGCTATTATATCGTATAATGCGGGGAAGCACAATCCCCAAATTCCTGCACAATCGCACATTCAAGTAAATTTTAATCGCAATCACATGGTGTTTTGCGAAAATGCATCATAGTGGAACAAGAAACCGTGCCAATCCGAGGAGATGTGCAGAGCGCTTCAACGAGGCATTACCAGTTATCTCTTGGGTTGCCTTGATAGAACGTATCAACGAAATCGGTCAGTGCGTCCTGTTCGATTGCGGCGCGGATGTCCTCCATCAGCTTGGTCAGGAATCGCAGGTTGTGCAGGCTGGTCAGCCGCAGCGCCAGGATCTCGCCCGCCTTGAACAGATGACGGATGTATGCCCGGCTGAAATGGGTGCAGGCGTAGCAATCGCATCCCTCCTCCAGCGGCGCGAAATCATGCGCATACTTGGCATTTCGCACCACCAAGCGACCATTGCGGGTGAATACGGTGCCATTTCGGGCCACGCGGGTGGCCAGCACGCAATCAAACATATCCACCCCGCGCAGCACGCCCTCCACCAGGCAATCGGGCGAGCCGACGCCCATCAGATAGCGCGGCTTGTCCTCGGGCAGTTCGGGGCAGACCACATCCAGCATCTCGTACATGATGGGCTTTGGCTCGCCTACGCTCAGCCCGCCGATGCCAAAACCATGCACATCCAAAGGCGCCACGCGCCGCGCATGCTCGCCCCTCAGATCGCCAAAGAACGCACCCTGCACGATCGGGAACAGCGCCTGATCATCGCGCGTCTTGGCATCCATGCAGCGCTTTAGCCAGCGATAGGTGCGCTCCATGGCCTGCTCGGCGGTCTGTTTATCGCACGGCCAGGCGGTGCATTCGTCAAACTGCATGATGATGTCTGCGCCCAGCTTCTCCTGCACAGCGATGGACACCTCGGGCGACAAAAAGCGCTTGCTGCCGTCCAGATGGGATTGAAAGCTCACGCCCTCCTCGCGGATTTTGCGGAGTGCGGCCAATGAAAACACCTGAAACCCGCCGCTATCGGTCAAAACAGGGCGATCCCAGTTCATAAACCTGTGCAGCCCGCCCGCCTCGGCTACCAGATCCTCGCCCGGGCGCAGGTGCAGGTGGTAGGTGTTGGACAGGATGATCTCCGCGCCCAGATCCTTGAGTTCGTGCGGGGAGACCGCCTTCACGGATGCCTGCGTGCCCACCGGCATATAGACCGGGGTTTCGATCGTGCCATGCGGGGTATGCAGTCGGCCGCGACGTGCGCCCGTGCGCTTGTCGGTGTGCAGCAGTTCAAATTCAAATGGTTTGGGCATGAAATTGCTCCTCTATTATCTAAGTATGTATCGGATCAGCATCGCGCATCGCGCGGCATGGCCTCACAGGATCAGCATCGCGCATCGTCCTCGCGCATCGTCCTCGCGCGGCATGGCATCATAGGATCGGCATCGGCATTGCGCTCGCGCGGCATGGCCTTACAGGATCAGCATCGCGTCCCCGAAGGAGAAGAAGCGATATTCCTCGCGAACCGCCTGCTCATACACGCTGAGCGCCTGCTCGCGTCCGATCATGGCGGAGATCAGCATCAGCAGCGTGGAGCCGGGCAGGTGGAAGTTGGTGATCAGCGCGTCCACCGCCTTGAAATGGTATCCCGGCTTGATGAATATGCTGGTATCGCCCGATTTCGGCTGCACCTGTCCTTGATCGTTCGCAGCCGATTCCAGCGTGCGCACCGAGGTGGTGCCGATCGCAATGATCCGCCCGCCGCGCGCGTGCACTTGATTGATCTGCTCGGCGGAGGATTCGGGCACGGAATAGTATTCCGAGTGCATCACATGATCCTCCAGCTGTTCCGCCTTCACCGGGCGGAAGGTGCCCAGCCCCACATGCAGCAGCACCGGGATGATCTGAACCCCCATCTGCTCGATCTGTTCCATCAGTGCGGGTGTGAAATGCAGTCCCGCCGTGGGTGCGGCGGCCGAGCCCGGTTCGCGCGCATAGACCGTTTGATAGCGGCTGGGGTCACTGAGCTTTTCGTGGATATAGGGCGGCAGCGGCATCTGCCCCAGTTGATCCAGCGCCGCCTCGAGCGTGCCCTCACATTCGAAGGATACGATGCGCCCGCCGTCCTTTGTGATCTGCTCGATGGTGGCGCTCAGCTGCCCATCACCGAAGCTGACCTTCGCGCCCTGCTTCAATCGCTTGCCCGGCTTGGCCAGTGTTTCCCACAGTTTCGGCCCCTGCTGACGAAGCAGCAGCAGCTCGCATGCGCCACCGTTTTCCCGCTGTCCGATCAGGCGCGCGGGGATCACTTTGGTGTCGTTCAGCACCAGCGCATCGCCCGGCCGAAGGTACTTGGGCAGGTCGTAGAAATGCTTATGTTGCACCTGTCCCGTCGCGCGATCATAGACCAGCATGCGGCTGTGGTCGCGCGGCTCGATCGGCGTCTGCGCGATCAACGATTCGGGCAGCTCATACAGAAAATCAGATGTATTCATCGATGCTATCGTCACTTTCGCGTTGTCAAATGTTCATGTCGGTCTGATCCAGCCCGGTGCTCTGGCGGGGCGTGCTCAGCCCCATGTGCTCATAGGCCGCCGGGGTGCAGACGCGTCCGCGCGGCGTGCGCATCAGAAAGCCGAGCTGCAGCAGATAGGGCTCATATACGTCCTCGATCGTGGCGGCATCCTCGCCGGTCATCGCGGCCAGTGTGTCCAGCCCCACCGGGCCGCCGCCGAACTTTTCGATCATGGCCAGCAGCATCGTGCGGTCGGTGCGATCCAGCCCCAGATTGTCGATCTCCAGCATGTCCAGCGCCTGTTGCGCCACCTCCAGGGTGATTACGCCGTCTCCCTTGACCTCGGCGAAATCTCGCACGCGCTTGATGAGCCGATTTGCGATGCGGGGCGTGCCGCGCGAACGGGATGCAATCTCCAGCGCGCCGTCCTCATCGCACGCGATTTTCAGGATCTTGGCCGAGCGATAGATGATCGTGGCCAGCTCCTCGGGCGTGTATAGTTCGAGCCGGAAGCTGATCCCGAATCGGTCGCGCAGCGGGGAGGTGAGCATCCCGGCGCGCGTGGTGGCGCCGATCAATGTGAAGCGGGGCAGATCCAGCCGAATGGAGCGCGCGGACGGCCCCTTGCCGATCATGATGTCCAGCGCATAGTCCTCCATCGCGGGATAGAGCACCTCTTCCACGGCGTGGCTCAGTCGATGAATCTCATCGATGAACAGCACATCGCCCGCGTTCAAATTGGTCAATATGGACGCCAAATCGCCCGCCCGCTCAATCGCAGGCCCAGATGTGACGCGGATATTGTGCCCCATCTCGGATGCGATGATCGCGGCCAGCGTGGTCTTGCCCAGGCCTGGCGGGCCATATAAAAGCAGATGATCGAGCGGCTCACGACGTGCGATGGCCGCCTGCATATACACATTCAGGCTCTCCTTCAGCTTGACCTGGCCAAAGTATTCATGCAGGGTTTGCGGGCGGAGGGTGAATTCCACGGCCTCCTCATCATTGCGAAACCCAGTGGTGATCAAACGATTGTCTTCCATATATTATGACCCCATTCCCTTCAACGCCAGGCGGATCAGCTCGCCCGAATTGTCCGATTGCCCGGCCACCTTGGAGACCGCCTTGGCTGCCTCGCTGGAGGCATACCCGAGCGCCATCAGCGCCTCAATCGCCTCGCCCGCCGCACCATCAGTCGGGCTCATTGCGGGCGTATAGGCAGCATCTGCGCCCACCAGCTCTTGGTTTTCGACCTTGTCGCGCAGCTCCAGTACCAGCCGCTGCGCGGTCTTTTTGCCCACGCCGGGCGCACGCGCCAACGCGCCCGCATCTCCGGTCACCAGCGCAATGGACAGATCCCGTATGCTGAGCGCCGACAGGATCCCAAGCGCGGTGCGTGGGCCAATGCCGCTCACGCTGCGCAGCTTTTCATACATGACCTTTTCTTCTTTGGCATAAAAGCCAAACAGCTCCATGGCGTCCTCGCGCACGGATAGCACGGTATAGCACTTCATGCGCTCGCCCACCGAGGGCGCGTGCGAGAGCGTCTGGCCGGACACCTGCAACAGATATCCCACGCCGCCGCAGTCGATCACCAGCGCGTCGGCCGATTTCTCCGACAGAATCCCATCGATGTGTGCGTACATGCTCGTCCTCCTATGCTGAGGCATCTCGTGTTGAGATGCGTTATTGGATGCGGAATAGGTGCTTCATCGCCATGCTGTTGGCGTGGGTAATGGCCACGGCCAGCGCATCGGCGGCATCGTCCGGCTTCGCGATTTCCTTCATGTTCAGCAGCACGCGCACCATCTGCTGCATCTGCTGCTTGTCCGCCTTGCCATGCCCGGTGATCGCCTGCTTGACCTGCATGGGCGTGTATTCATACAGGTTCTCCGTGCGCTGCGCCACCGCCACCAGCGCCACCCCACGCGCGGATGCGACCGCCATGCCGGTGGTCACGTTCTTTGAGAAGAACAGCTCTTCAAATGCCACTTCGTCCGGCTGATAGGTATCCATCAACTGGTTCATGCCGATAAAGATCGCCCTGAGCCGCTGCGGCAGGGGCTGCTTGGGCTGGGTGACCAGCGTTCCATATTGCACCAGTTTGTGCTTTCCCCGGTCGGTCTCAATCACGCCATAGCCCAGCGTGGCCAGCCCGGGATCGATGCCCAGTATAATCAAAGGGGATGCCTCCCTATCGCTTGTCGGGGCAGCGAGTCCCCGCATTGATGCGCAACATTTCCTTATTATATACTATGTCATTTGGACGCGCATGTCAAGGAATCTCGCGCCCTGTGCGCATGGGTTTATCTCAGATTTAACGGTTTGTTCTATTGTATTTTTATACATTTTGATGTATAATTATGCTATCAAATTCATGGAGGGACCGACAATGGCGAAGGAAAAAGTGGTTCTTGCGTATAGCGGTGGACTGGATACCACCATCATCATACCCTGGTTGAAGGAAAACTACGACTTTGATGTCATCGCGGTTGCGGTGGATGTGGGGCAGGGTGAGGAGCTGGCGCCCCTGCACGAAAAGGCGCTCAAATCGGGCGCAATGAAGCTGTATATTGAGGACGTGCGTGAGCCGTTCGTGACCGATTATATCTGGCCGACGCTGCAGATGAATGCCGTCTATGAGCAGAAATATCTGCTGGGCACCAGCTTCGCGCGCCCGATCATCGCGGAGCGCCTGGTGGCGATCGCCAAAAAAGAGGGCGCCACCACCATCTGCCACGGTGCAACCGGCAAGGGCAACGATCAGGTGCGCTTTGAGCTGACGATCAAGTCGCTCGCACCCGAGATGAAGATCATCGCGCCCTGGCGCATCTGGGATATCAAATCGCGCGAAGAGGCGATCGAATACGCAATGGAGCGCGGGCTGGATGTGCCGGTCGATAAAAAGCGTCCCTATTCCATGGACCGCAATCTGTGGCATCTGAGCCATGAGGGCTGCGATCTGGAGGATCCGTGGAACGCGCCGCCCGATGACATCTGCCTGATCTGCAAGACGCCCGAGGAGGCGCCGGACGAGGCGGAGATCGTGGAGATCGAATTTGAAAAGGGCATCCCCACCCAGGTGAACGGCGTGGCCTATGGCCCGATCGAGATCATCGAGACGCTGAATATGCTGGGCGCCAAGCATGGCGTGGGCATCGCGGATCTGGTGGAGAATCGCCTGGTGGGCATGAAATCGCGCGGCGTGTATGAGAACCCGGCAGGCAAGATCCTGTTCGACGCGCACCAAATCCTGGAGAGCATCACGCTGGATCGCGCGACGGCACACTATAAGGACATGATGGCTGTGCGCTTCTCGGAGCTTGTGTATGACGGCTGCTGGAACACCCCGCTGCGCGAGGCGATGTCTGCATTCGCGACCAGCACGCAGCAGAACGTGACCGGCACGGTCAAGCTCAAGCTGTACAAGGGCAACCTGATCCCCGCAGGCGTGAAATCCCCCTATACGCTGTACATGGAGGAGATCGCCACCTTCGGTGACTCGCAGGAGCTGTATAACCACAAGGACAGCGAAGGTTTCATCAACCTGTTCGGCTTGCCGCTCAAGGTGGGCGCGATGATGAAGCAGCGCGTCGAAAACGAAAAATAGGCGCAGCAATGTATGCCGAGGATAGTGACGATGAGCTATCCTCGGTTTTTCATTGAAGTTTGGCGCAGACTGTGCTATCATCTAACACGAATCAACCGATTGACGAGGTGCATGACGACATGAGCAAGCTATGGGGCGGACGGTTTGAGAAGGCAACAGATCACATGGTGGACGATTTTCATTCCTCCATCAGCTTTGATCAGCGATTGTATGAGGCGGACATCAGCGGATCGATCGCGCATGCCACGATGCTGGGCGAGTGCAAGATCATCGATCGGGCGGACGCGGACAGAATCGTGGAGGGGCTCAAGGGCATATTGCAGGATGCGCGCGAGGGCAAGCTGCAATTCTCCATCGATGCCGAGGACATCCACATGAACGTGGAGCAGATCCTGACCGAGCGCATCGGGGAGGCGGGCAAGCGGCTGCACACCGGGCGCAGCAGAAATGACCAGGTGGCGCTGGATGCGAGGATCTTCGTGAAGAGCGGCATCCGCCAGACGCAGGCGCTGCTCTGTGATCTGATGCAGGTGGTGCTTGGGATCGCGCGCGCGAACCTGCTGACGGTGATGCCCGGCTATACCCACCTGCAAAAGGCGCAGCCGGTCACACTGGCGCACCATATGATGGCCTGGTTTGAGATGCTTCGGCGGGATCATGAGCGCCTCGGTGATGCATACCGCCGCGCAGATTTCATGCCGCTCGGGTCGGGCGCGCTGGCGGGCACCACCTATCCGCTCGATCGGGCGCAGGTGGCGCAGCTGCTCGGGTTTGAGGGCATCACGCGCAATTCGCTCGATGGCGTGAGCGACCGCGATTTTGTGCTGGAATACTTGTCGGGCGCGTCCATCTCCATGATGCACCTGAGCCGCATGTGTGAGGAATTGATCCTGTGGTCCAGCCACGAGTTCGGGTTCGTTGTGATGGACGATGGCTTCGCGACCGGTTCCTCCATCATGCCGCAAAAGAAAAACCCGGATGTGGCCGAGCTGATCCGCGGCAAGACCGGGCGCGTGTATGGCGATCTGATGGGGCTGCTCACGATGATGAAGGGGTTGCCGCTTGCCTATAACAAGGACATGCAGGAGGACAAGGAGGCTCTGTTTGATGCGCACGACACCTGGACCAAGTGCCTGCTGGTGTTCACCCACATGCTGGACACGGTCAGCTTTAACGCCGAGGCCATGGAGCGCGGCGCGGCGGGCGGGTTCACCAATGCCACCGATCTGGCCGACTATCTGGTGAAAAAGGGCATGCCCTTCCGCGAGGCGCACGAGGTGTCTGGCAAGATGGTGCTGGCCTGCGTGAAGAACCGCTGCGCGCTGCTGGATATGAGCCTTTTGGAGATGCAGGCGTATAGCCCGATGTTTGAGCAGGACGTGTTTGAGGAGATCTCGATCTTGGCCTGCGTGAAGAACCGCAACATCCCCGGCGGCCCCGCGCCCGATGCGGTGCAGGTCGCGATCGATCAGGGGGATGCATTTTTGAAGGATTGCGCGCAATAGGAAATGAGTGAGGGAGGAGCGCCATGAACACAATGGAATTGCTGCTTACGCGTCAATCGCTGCGCAGCTATGATGATAAGCCCATTCAGGATGATGTGAAGCGTGCCGTGCTGGAGGCGATGGTGCGTGGGCCCAGCGCGGGTGCGCTGACGCTGTATTCGGTGCTGGAGGTGCAGGATCAAACAATCAAGGATCAGCTGGCCGAGAGCTGCGATCATCAGCCATTCATCGCCAAGGCACCCTGGGTGCTGATCTTTCTGGCCGACTATCAGCGCATGGTGGACGGCTGGGAGAGCCTGGGTTTGCAAAGGAACCGCAATCCGGGCATGGGGGACATGCTGCTGGCGGTGGATGACGCGTTGATCGCCGCGCAGAACGCGGTGGTGGCGGCCGAGGCACAGGGGCTGGGCAGCTGCTATATCGGGGACATCATGGAGAATATCGAGACGCATGTGCAGCTGCTGAACCTGCCCAAATATGTGTTCCCGGCGGCGATGCTGTGCATCGGTTATCCGAAACCGGGCGCATCCCGCTCGATGGTGCCCCGCCTGCCGATCGAGGATCTGCTGCATCAAGATGGCTATCAGCAGCGCCCCGTGTCCAGCGATGCCTTCGCCGAGAAACAGTTGAAGCGCGGGCTGGAGAAGTTCAATATGGGATTTTCGTCCGAGATGGAACGCTCCGTACAGGCTTGGATGAAACGCTGGATGGATCAGCAATAAGAAAATGACAGTGAGCAATGTGCGCACTGTCATTC
>JAJDGF010000053.1 GCA_030265545.1 Eubacteriales bacterium OttesenSCG-928-N13 | reverse complement strand
ATTCCTGCTTTTCGGGCTTGTCTCGTTTGTTGATTCCTGGGGATGCGGTAGCGCTTCCCGTCTCGAACAAAGTTTGCGCCCGTCTGCTTAAAATAGAATGAAACACCCGCATCCAGACATTGCTCTCGCAGGTTCAGCACCCATTCATAGCGGCATTCACGCGCGCCGGATCCCGATTCGCCGCCCACCACCACCTGCGCGATGTCCTGCGACAAATGCGCCCTGAGATCTATCGGCGCAAGCAGCGGCTCGCAAATGATCAACTTTCGCGCGATGGGCAACCGAGCGAAGATGGGCAATCGCTCGTCCGCCCGCTGCTGATCCTCGCAGGTGCAGCCAATGCTCAGATGTTCAAACCCGTTCGGGAAGCCGCTCGGCAGCGCACATTCAAAGCGATGGATGCGCTTGGTGATGATCAAAAAGCGGCAATCGGGTCTGGATTTGATCAGCGCCCAGGCCTCCGCGCGCCATGCGTCCGCCTCATCAAGGAAGAAATCCGACGTGCCGCAGGTGAACACCTCTGAACCGAGCGGCAGTTTATACTCCCCCGCTCTGCTCTTGCGCGTGGGCAGATCAAACGAGCCCGTCTTATATACCTCGCTCGCGTCCCGTCCGACCGATTCGTCCCGCCGATACACATAGCAATGCATGCAGCCGGGGCTGATCTTGTGGCAGCCATGCCACGGGTTCCAAGCCGTCATCAAACCTCAAGCACCTTCACGCACTGCTGCAGCGCGTCGATGATTCCGATCTTCTGCGGGCAGCGCGTTTCGCACAATCCGCACTGGATGCACTCGGATGCCTTGACCGGATTGCCGCTGAACAGCCTGTATCCGCGGCGCGCGCCGATCAGATTGTCATACAGCAGATAGTCGTTGTAATGGTTCAATATGTTTGGAATTTGGATCTTCTGCGGACACTCCTCCACGCAGTAGCGGCAGGATGTGCAGGGGATGATCGGCATGCCGGACAGAATCCCGCGCACATGATCGATCGCCGCGCGCTCCTGCTCGTTGAGCGGCTGCACGTCCTTCATCACGTTGATATTGTCCTGCATCTGATCGATGTTGCTCATGCCGCTCAGCACGGTGATCACATTGTCCAGCGATCCGCAGAACCGCATGGCCCAGGACGCGATTGAATCATCCGGGTGGATCTCTTTGAGCACGGACTGCACCTTGTCCGACATGCCCGCCAGCGAGCCGCCCTTGACGGGCTCCATGATGATGACCGCCTTGCCATGCTTCGCGCAGGTCTCATAGCACAGACGCGACTGCACCTTTTCATCGTCCCAATCGGCATAGTTGATCTGAAGCTGCACAAAATCCAGCTCCGGATGCGCGCGCAATATACCGTCCAGCACCTCTGCCGTATCATGGAACGAGATGCCGATGTGCTTTGCACGTCCGCTCTGCTTCACGCCGCTCAGGAACGTCCACACATCCAGCTGATCCAGCATCTCCAGCCGATCGGCGCCCAACGCATGCAGCATGTAATAGTCGAAATAGCCCGCACCCGTGCGCTCCAGCTGCTGGGTGAAGTAGTGCTCCGGGTCCTGCTTCTCTTTCATCAGCCAGATGGGCAGCTTTGTGGCCACGGTGAAGGCATCGCGCGGATAGCGCTCCACCACAGCCTTGCGCAGGGTCTCCTCGCTCTTCCCGTCCATGTAGCCCCAGGCGGTGTCAAAATAGGTGAACCCTGCTGCCATAAAATCGTCCACCATGGTCTTGACTTGTTGCATGTCGATGCTGCCATCCACCTCGGGCAAACGCATCAGACCGAATCCCAGCGTAGGTGGGTTGTTGACCAGATTGTTATGTGCCATGATTGTAACTCCTCCAAATGATGATTAATGCATCAACAGCCGAGCCTGCTCGGCCAATTGTCCAAGTTGCCCCTCAATCGCGCCCGAAACCTGCGCGATCAGTTGGTCGATCTGCTCACTTCTGGGATCAATCAGCGCGATCATCTGGTCAGCGAATGCCTGCTCCAGCTTGTCTCGCTGCCCTTCCAGATGCCGCTTGAATGCGCCTTTCGTGAACAGAATCCGCATGAATGCGGGCATGTCCAGCTTGTCCAGGTGCTTTTTCGCGTAATCCGTGCCCAAACGGCTGGCCACGAACCCAATCGCGAAGCTCAGTATCAGCCCAATCGGGCCGGCCATCAGCAGCGCCATCCCGCCGCCGCCCAGCAGCATGGCCACGATCGCGCCGACCGTCACATCCACCATCGTCTGGATGAAATTGAAGTTCATCAACCCGCTTGTTGGCAGATCCAGCTGCATCGCGTCCACCTCGAGCGCGGACGGCAGTCGAAGGGACGTGAGTGGCAGCTCATATTTCTCGGTGATCGGGTCAGTCAATATCTCGATCTCGGGACGAATGCGCTCCACCCAGTTGCACATCGTGGCAGTGAGCCTCTCATGGATCTCGCCCTCTTTGATGCTGTCAGAGAGCGTCATTTTTATCGAATCGCTCATCTCGTCCAACGTCTTGATCGCGCCCGATTTCCACAATTGGAATGCATCCGGCGCGGAATTCTCGATCAAATCATCCGCGATGATCGGTGCAATGTCATAAAACAGCTTGGGCAGCGTGCGGGTGATGATGTCCTCTACCTCACTGGAATCAATCAACGCCTTCACTTCCGCCTCGAATTCGGCCGTCTTGAGATCCACACGCAGCGCATAGCACAGCCCGCGCGCGATGGAGAATTCCGGCTCCGCGCCCCTATGCAGCGTGGCGTTCGGGAAGACCTCCCGTGCGATCTCAGCGATGAAGCCCATGCGGGATGCGCCGCCCGTCAATAGCATCAGCTCGGGCAGCGTATCCGCTAGCTGCGCCTTTGCGTTCAACAGGCAACGTCGATAGCTATCCAGATAGGATTGACCGCCCAGTTCCGCAATTGGTTGATTCAAAATCTGATCCATGTCCTCATCCGTGCAGCTCAGATCCAGCGTCAGCGGAGGCTTCTCGGCATAGATCTTCACGGACGACTCACTGGGCAGCGCGAATCGCGCACTCCCCAGCTGCGTGGCGCGGATGAAATGCATCTCCTTCAGCTTGCGCGCTTCCAGCTCTGCCCGCGCGCGATACTGCGGGTATCGCCCCAGCACGTCCTTTATGCGTTCTGCATTCGGGCTGCGATCAAGGTTCTTCTCAAGTAGCATCTGGTCGATCAGCCCGCCGCCCAGCGCGGTCTCGCCAAAGTCAAATGCGCGCACGGTGTGTAGCTGATTGATGAACGTGAAATCGGTCGTGGAGGAGCCTGCATCGATGATCAACACGGGCTTGGCCAGCGCATGATCGCTCAGATTCAGCTCGCCCGATTCGCGCACAAACATGAACGCCGCGCGCGACTCACTCACGATCGTGACATGCTTGAAACCCGCTTGTTCAAACAGCCGCTGATAGTCCTCACGCTGCTGATCCGTCCAGCCGGATGGGCAGCCCACAAAGAACGCCGCATCATTCGGATCAATCAGCTTGTCCGTTTTCATCAGCTCTCGCTTGACTGCCTCGGCAAACGCACGGATCAACGGCTCGGATGCATCGGGGTCAGTCAAAAACTTGCTCTTGAAGCGTAGGTGGAGCCGCTCGGCATCCGCCAAAAACGCCTGCTCGCCGATCAAGATGCCCATCTGAGGATGCTCGCCTAGCGCTGTGAGCACGCTCTTGCGCCCGGCGATCTCTAGCAGCTGCGGCTCATTGCGCGAACCTCGCTTCGCCCAGGCGACGGCACTTTCACCATCGCCCAGATCGAATCCAAACAGCTGCATCACTTGGCTATGTGTATTCATCATCTATCCCTTTACTGTCGCTTGCCCGCGGCAAAGCACATGGCCATCCTTTACCAGCGCCGGGCGGATGGTTTCCCCGCCATCTGGTGCGGGCAGCAGGTCAAAGTTCTGTTTTGTGTCCTGATCAAACAGCAGCACCTCGATCCCCTGCCGCTGCAGCGCGTCCATCATCTGCGGCAGCGCCTTCAACGCGTAGTTTCCATCCTCGTTGATGCGCGCCTCCATCAGCATCTGGATGGACTCCATCATGCCGCGCGAAAGCTCGGGCGCGGGCAGTTCGGGTGCGGAGGTATTGTTCAGCATTTGGTCCATGTCCAGCATCATTCGATCCATGCAACGCACCAGCATGTCCGTGTTCACGATGGGATGCCCGGTAACCTCGGGCACCTTCGATGGTGCGATGCGCACCGCGCGCTGCGAGAAATAATTGACCACGGCAATCACAAGCGAAAAGATCATCGCATAGATCTTGCCATCCAGAAACAGCTAGATGGCGAGCGCCAAGCACAGCACCGCCGGAAGCAGCGCAAGCTGCTGAATGATTCCACGTGCGCGACGAACGATTGGCTTGCCGATTCTATTCGCCGGAGAAAGCGCCATGCTGATCTCCACATCGTCCACGGCGCCCATAGCAGCGATGCCGCTCTGCGCCGCTTGAAACAGCTGATTGACGAGCGTCGCCTGCATGCCATCCTCGATCGTATCCAGATAGGTGCGGCGCACATCGGACAGCGTGCGAACACAAACGTCATGCGCGACGCGTGGATCGTGTTGCTCCTTCAGCTCGCCAACAAACGCATCACGTCGCGCGGCGAACAATTCTCTCAGTGTCGGCAAGTGCATCTCGCCTCCCATCTATCATGCGATCTCCTTTTTCATTGACTGCACCTTCGCAAACAGCATTGGCCATATCGCCACCACAAACAGCGCGATAACCGCATGCTTCAACGTGGTGACAATCCGCCAATCGATGATTCCTTCGCTCGGGATCGCCTTGATCCCGGCCACGATCGCGACGCCAACAAGCAGCTTTACAATCTGCATGACAGGCTTGGCATTCGTGTCAAACTGAATGGATCTGCGCTCCCAGAACCAACCGATGAATAGCCCGATCGACAGCCCCGCCGTGGTATAGCTGTCCTTGATCATCCCATCTGCGCCAATCGGATAAGACTTGAATTGCGCATACAAGATGAGCGCGACACCAAACGCAAGGCCAATGATGAGTGCCGCACGATCCCATGTTGGATGGCGGTCAAGCAGCGCCATCAGCTTTCTGAGCACAAATAGCAGCATCACGCCAATCACCCAGCTGGTGATCACGTCCTGCGGCGTGTGTACGCCCAGATACATGCGCGATACGCCGACCAAAAGAACCAATGCGATTGAGCCCATCCGCACACCGAACGATTTCGTGTTCATCGCGAGGGAACCATACACGGCCGTTGCGCTGGCGGTATGACCGCTCGGAAAGGAATAGCCCGTTGCGGCGTGCACCGCGCCCTCCACCGGTATCAACCGCGCATCCCTGATCCAAGGCCGCGGGATGCAAAACGTGATTTTGAGCAGTTGATTGATCATGCCGCCCAGAAAAAAGCTGAACATCATATGCTGCGCCACGCGTTTATCCAGACACCAATACATCAAGCACACCAGCACAACCAATATCGTTTGATCGCCGAACTGCGTCAGGATCAAAAACAGGTTGTCGCAGAATGCATTGCGCAACTGGGCAAACCAAAGCAGGATTTCAATATCCATTCGTCACCTCTTATGCTGGATCGGGCCAGGGTAGGATCCGATCGCCCTTCACGAGATAGGCCTTCTTCGCGCGCTCTGCCATCGGCGTATCGCTCAATGAATCCGAATAGAATGCATCGATCACAGCATTGGGCATGCGCTCTTTGAGCATATGCACCTTGTTCTGTCCGTCGCAATTGCTTCCGTGATATTGTCCCGTGCGGGCATCCACCTGGGATGCAATGATCTGTGTAATGCCGATTGATTCCAGCGCAGGACGGATCAGAAAATCCGGCGAGGCGGACACGATCAGGTCATCCGGCTGCTTTTGATCCATATAAAACGGTTTGATGCATTTCATATGCTGCGCCCAAAATATCTCCAGTTCACTGTCCATATCGGACACATAGAGAAACATTTGAAACATGCGTTGCTTGAAGTCGGTCTTGCACTTCTTGCCCAGCAGAAAGGAGATCGCCGCACCCACAGCTCCCATGAGCGAAAGCAGCGCCCTCGGGTGACGAATGGCGCAATGCAGTAAGAAATCGCGTGTCGAATCGCCCCGATAGATCGTCTGATCAAAATCATACGCATTCAACGGCGTCGCCCTCCTTCAAACCAGTTATGCAAAAGGGGCGCGGTGCGCCCCCCGTTTGTCGACAGTCTGAGGGGTGCAAAGCGCCCCAAATTTGCACACATCTGGTATCAGTCAAATTCCGTGCCGTAGATGAACTTGTGTAGATTGCGGCGGTTATACGCATAATCCACGTCGTACAGCGCGGAGACACCATTTCTGGTCTCACTCTTAAAGCTATCCTTTCCAGGCATGCGCCATTCCTTCATGTTGCTCATATCAAGCCCGGTTCCCAGGATGGACATGGCCAGCGTGGAAGCATCCATCATGCCCACATTCGTGCTCACAGACGGGAAGATCGCGCGCAGGGTTCCGATGATCTGGCCAACGTCAATGTCCTTCACCCTGTTTAAGATGCCGTTGATGACATTGCGCTGGCGCTCCGTGCGTTGGTAATCCGAATCCAACTTACGAATGCGGGCATAGGTAACGGCCGTATAGCCGTTCATCAGCGTGTTCGGGCCGTATGTCTGCACCTTCAGTTGATCCTGCTGTGCCTTGAATTCCGCCTTCGTCATGTGATATTTCGCGATCGCGCCATAGTGCCGGTTGATCTCTTCCATCTCGTCCTTGGTCAGATCGATATAGATGCCGCCCATGGCATTGATGACCTCTGCCAGGCCGATGAAATTGACGACCGCGTATTGCGTGAGGTTCATCCCGAGATTCTCGTTGATGACCTTCATCGCCATCTCAGGCCCGCCATAATAGGTGGTTGCGTTGATCTTTTGCATACCATGACCCGGGATCTCCACCATCATATCGCGCATGATGGACGCCAAACGCATCTCGCCGGTTTCCGTGTTGACGGAGGCGATCATGATCGTATCGCAGCGACCGATCTTTTTCATGTTGCGCGAATCGGAACCCAGCAGCAGGAAATTGCGCCATTCCTTGGCCAAATCCTGCCTTGCGTTCAATTCGTTGGGGATCACGGGTTCAATTTCAGGGAGGTTCTCCTCGTCCGTGGGATCCTCCACTTCGTTAAAACCACTCATTTCCTCCTCGGAAGGCTGCGCCGTCTCAACAACAGGCTCGGACGGCTGCTGCTCCACTGATTTTTGCTGCACAACCGGCTGCATCGGAACAGGCGTAGGCTCCTGACTTTGCACCTCCGGCACCTGCGCAATCTGCTGCTGATTCTGAGGCGTGGGATAATTGTAAGCCGCAACCGATTGCTGCGCGCGCGTATTGAAGAACACGCCCAAGCCCACCACCACGATCAACAGCACCGTAATGAATGCATAGAATCGACCGGTAATCCTGCGTCTTGGACGACGACCATATCGTTGATCCACGTTTATACCCTCCAGATGATGCAATGAATTATCCTATTTATTATACATCACCAAGCGCAAAAAATCAAATGTTCTATGTGTTAACGTACGGCGGCCTTCAATTATTCCCCCGCAACAGACAGGCCAGCGATCAGCAGCGACGGGCTGCCCACGCAGCTCACGCCCGGGAATGAGAAGCGCAGATCATTGCCCAGCGCTTGAATGTCCCTCAATAGCTGATAGAAATTGCCCGATATGGTGATCTGGTTGACGGCGCGTCCCTTCGCCCCATCTTCGATCAAAAAGCCCTTTGCGCTGAGCGAAAAGTCTCCACTGATCCCGTTTGCGCCCGCGTGCAACCCCTGTACATCGGTGATCAGCAGCCCGCCATCTGCCCTCTTGAGCAGATCATTCAGCGGTTCGCTGCCGGGCTCGAAATAGAAGTTGCTGGGCGCGATCCCCACTGGAGACGCATAGGATGCCTTCGCCGCGTTGGCGGTGCTTTTCTCGAGCCCCTGCTTTTTGGCGGTCTTTAGGTTGTGAAGAAGCGTGGTCAGCGTGCCCTTGTCGATCAACTTCTTTTCATAACAAGCCACGCCCTCCGCATCGAACGGCGCGCCCGACTGCCCCTTCGGATGGAACGGATCGTCCATCAAGGTGACGCATTCAGCGGCGATCCTCTCGCCCTCCTTGCCCCTCAATTGAGACAGACCGCGCTGCGCACTGTCCGCACTGAACACGCCGGCAAACACGGACAATAGCGAGGTGGCCGCGCTGTTATGCAGCACGATCGCGTAATCACCCGATGCCACGGGCTTTGCACCCAATCCATCAAGCGCGATCTGCGCCGCATCCTGTGCCAGCCGATCGATGTTCATATCAGCGGCATCCCGCACCACCAGATACTCAAACCCACTGTTTAGCTGCTCTTTCTGCTGCGCGATCGGCGCGACCGCCATGCACAGCAAGTTGTCCTCATGGGACACATCCAGCCCCAGCGAATTCACGATCCGCACCATGCTGCTGCCGCTCATGATGATGCAGTCCTCTGTGCGTGCGATCCTTTCGTCCACGGCGATGGTAGCCAGCTCCAGCTTTTTCACCATGCTCAGCTTGTCCGCGGCACTCAACTCGTCCAGCGCGGGATTGTAGGAATCGCACTTCGGATACGAATTTGACCCAGCAAAGATGAACTGTTCATCCGCGCTCTCGATCAATGTGGCATTTGATTTCACGCCCTCCACCAGCAGCTCAATGGATGCCTCGTCCAGCACCTGCGTGGATGCATAGCCCATCTTGCCATCGATCAGCGCGCGGAACCCGAGCCCCATACCGGCTGAGACCGTGTAGCCGATGATCTCGCCCTCGTTCACGGATGCTTCGAACTCATCCTGTTTCGCGATATAGGCCTCGCACGCCTCAATCCCCTCGGACTTGGCGCGCGCAAACAACGCATTCAAAAACTCTTGCATCTGCATATCATCTACCTCCTACCGTCAAGCTGCTGACGCGGATGGTCGGCTGCCCAACGTTGGTCGGGATGGAACCGCTCAGAGAACCGCACATCCCCTGCCCCATGCTCATCTCTTGCCCCACGCGATCGATGCGCATCAGCACCTCTGCACCCTTGCCGATCAACGTTGCGCCGCGCACCGGGCAGGTGATCTTGCCATCCCGCACCAAATAGCCCTCGCTGACGGCGAAGTTGAATTCACTCGTCACCGTATTCACAGAGCCGCCGCCCATCTTCTTTGCAAACAGCCCATCGCCCATCGTCCGGATGATCTCCTCGTCGGTGCTGCTGCCCGGCAGGATGAATGTGTTTCGCATGCGGGAGGTGGGCGCGAAGGTGTAATCCTGCCTGCGCGCGCTGCCCGTCACAGGCATACCCATGCGCTTTCCGTTCAGTCGATCGATCATGAAATTCTTCAAGATGCCGTCTTCAATCAGCACCAACCTTGTGGTTGGCGTGCCCTCATCATCGATATTCAGCGAGCCCCATTCGTTGGGCAAAGTGCCGTCATCCACCGCACTCACCACATCGGACGCAATCCGCTGTCCCAGCTTGCCCGCGAATTCGCTGTTGCCGAATGCCACCGCCGTGGCTTCCAGTGAATGCCCGCACGCCTCATGGAAGATCACACCGCCAAAGCCGCCGCCGATCACAACCGGCATCTGCCCAGCCGGACAAAAATCGGCATGCAGCATCGTCACGGCCTGCTCCGCTGCCATCCTTGCCATCTGCTCCACATCCACGCGCGATTCAAACAGTTCATAGCCCATCATCGCGCCCGGCGCCTCTGCGCCCGTCTGGCTCTCTGTCCCCTTGGTGGCCACCGCCTCCACGCGCATGCGCGTATAGGTGCGGTCGTCACAAACACATAGCCCGTCTGAATTGGCGATCAACACATGCGTGTTGCTGTCGCTGATCCCGCTGCGCACCTGCGATATCTCGGGCGAATAGGCCTTGGCCACGCGATAGGCGTCATGCACCAACTGCGAGCGCCGCGCACCATCCATCGTACCGGGCAGCTGCAAGATCGGGTGCAGATTCGCCGCCCTGCTTTCTTGCAGCGCAATCACCCGCGCCTGAGCATCTGCATTTCCCACCGCGCTGGCCGCTTGCTTTGCCAGCTTCATCAGCCCATCCGGGCTCGTGTCGTTCGTATGCACATACAGGCTGTTCAATCCGTCATAGATCCGAAGACCCGCGCCATGCTTTCTGGACGTGGTGGCGGTATCCACCGTGCCATCCACCAGCGCGATGGAGCGCGAAACGGTGTCCTCAATAAAGAACTCTGCGAAATCCCCGCCTTGATCGAGTGCACATGCAAGCGCCCTCTCCAATGCGTGTATGGAAACCATGATTGTACCTCCCTATTGAACAAGTAGCGAGACGGCAAGCCGTCCCGCATAGTATACCCGCGTCACCCGCTATGGAAACAATTTCATCAGTTCATCGAATCGCTCGCTGGTGATCAGCGCGTCTCTCTTGGTGCCGCGCAGGCGGATCACGTATGTCCAGCGACCATAGGGCGTGATTGATTCGATCTGGTTGATGTTCACGATATAGGATTTGTGGGATCTGAAGAATGTGTCCTTGGGCAATCTCGCTTCCAGCTCTGACAGGGTCTCTGTGGTGACAAATCGCTGATCCCCTTCGGCATACAGTACGGTAGACCGATCCTCGCGCTGTACCAGCAGCAGCTTGTCCAGATCCAGAAAATGCACGCCCTCCTTGCCCTTCACGGTCAGGCGGTCATGGTTGGTCTGCTCATTTGACGTGAATGGAATCACGTCCATCTCGGGTGCGCTCAGCTTCTCTTTCACGCGGGATAGCGTCCTAAGTGCGCGATCCAGCTTGAACGGCTTCAGCAGATAGTCAAACGCATACACCTCGAACGCATCGCCCATGTATTTGTCGTGCGCGGTGGCAAATATCATGGTGGTTTTGGGATTCATATCTTGAATGACGCGCGCGCATTCTACGCCCGTCAGCTCCGGCATCTCCACGTCCATGATGACCAGCTGCGGCTGATGCTCCTTGTATAGCTCCAGCAGCATCTCGCCATTCTCTGCCTCGGCAAGCAGCTCAAAACCGCCCGCCTTTGAGAGAATCTTCTTCATGATCATGCGCATATCCGGATCGTCATCTGCTATCAATGTTCGGATGAGGTTCACGTGTTACCTCCTTCTGATGGAAACGGGTTTGGCCAGAATCTCGCTCATCACGATCGCACGCTTGAGGTCACTCTGGTCGATGGCTGATTGCTTGTCAACCTTCATCTCTTGTGCTTTGACCGGATTGTTGAGCCTAGATGCCAGCGGCACATAGGCGCTCGTATGGGCATGACCATCGAATTCATGCCCTTCGGTGGAATGTCCCTCGGTGGACGAGTGATGACCCAAAGAACCCATATGATCCTGCGATGGAACCGGTTCAGCCATTTTCTGTTTGAGCTTCGGTGCATTGCGCGAAAACGCCGTATGCTGCACCCATTCGGGCGTGTCGAAATCGGTGCTTGTTGTCGCACGATCCTGCGCATCGGATGGACCTCGTTTCGCCTGCTTTTTTCGATTCTCAGCATTCTTACCAAATAGGGTGCGAAAAGCAAAAAAGACGATGAAAATGATGATAAGTTCGGCCAACAGTCGCACCTCCTCTTGTCACAGCAATTCATGGCGGGGCGACGCGAAACGCCGCCCCCTGCCAATCCAATCGATTATTTCTTCTTGCTATCTGTGTCATCGTCCGCCGGCTTGGCAACATCCACGCCATCCCCAGCGATCGATTCGCGCATGCGGGTATCAGAGATCACATTTTGCATCTGATAATAGTCCATCACACCCAGCTTGCCATCCCGAAGCGCGGACGCCATCGCGCGCGGCACCTCGGCTTCCGCCTCGACCACCTTGGCGCGCTGCTCCTGCACGGATGCGCGCATTTCCTGCTCGTGCGCCACGGCCATCGCTCTGCGTTCTTCCGCCTTGGCCTGCGCAATGCGCTTATCTGCCTCGGCTTGATCCATCTGCAGCTGCGCGCCCACGTTGCGGCCCACATCCACATCCGCGATATCAATCGAAAGGATCTCAAACGCCGTGCCCGCATCCAGGCCCTTGTTCAGCACGGTCTGGCTGATGGAATCGGGGTTCTCGAGCACCTCTTTATGGGTTTCGGCAGAACCAACGGTGGTGACGATGCCCTCGCCAACGCGGGCGATGATGGTCTCTTCCCCGGCGCCGCCGACCAGCTGCGCGATGTTGGCACGCACGGTGACGCGCGCCTTCGCTCTCAGCTCAATGCCGTCCTTTGCAATGGCGGCGATGACAGGAGTCTCGATCACCTTCGGGTTGACGGACATCTGCACGGCTTCCAGCACGTCACGGCCTGCCAGGTCAATCGCGCGGCATGCGTCGAATTCAAGCGGGATATTGGCGCTCTGCGCGGCGACGAGCGCCCGCACCACGCGATCCAGATTGCCCTTGGCCAGCACGTGCGCTTCCATCTCGTTGGGGTTGAGGTCAAGCCCCGCCTTGGTTGCCTGAATCAGCGGCAGCACCACGCCGTTCGGGTTCACGCCAC
>JAJDGF010000052.1 GCA_030265545.1 Eubacteriales bacterium OttesenSCG-928-N13 | reverse complement strand
TCCCGCAGGACAGATCCTCGCCATCAAAGCGCAGCAGCCCCAGATTGCACGTCAGTTCACCCGACAACTCGTCCGCGCACTGGATGCCCAGGCTGGCGCCATTTCCCTCCATGCCCAGCGCATCGGCCAGCGCGCAGAACGCGTCCGCCGCGCCCAGCTCCTTGAGTGCGATCAGCAGCATGCCCGCCGCGTTCACGCCCAGATGTGGCATGGACGCATGCGCGCCAACGCCCGTGGCAGTGATCGTCGCCTTGCCTTCGCCATCCATTTGAGCAGCCAGATCAAACCCCTCGTGCGCAGCGCAGATCTGGGTCAGTTTCTCCCTCAGCACGGCCAGATCGGTGCATTCAATGACCGCCGTCGCAATGCCAGGCACCACATTGATCCGCTCGCCCGCCTCAGCCGACAGCACCCGAATGCCCGCGCCGCTTTGATCCACATGATCCGCATGCAGGTTCAGATTCAGCCCGCCCTTTTCGATGTTGATCAGCGGGAATTCCGCATCCGGCGAGAACCCATAATCGGGCACCTGCACCTTGGACGCATAATAGCGCATGTCGCTCATCCCGGTCTCCTCATCGCAGCCCGCGATCACGCGCACGCCATGCTTGAGCGGGATGCCCAGCTGCTTCACGGCCTTGAGCGCATACAGCGCGCCCAGCAGCGGTCCCTTGTCATCGATTGTGCCGCGGCCAAAGCACTTGCCGTCCGCGATCTCCCCGCCAAATGGGTCGTGCGTCCAGCCATCGCCTGCCGGCACGATATCAAGATGCGCCAATATCCCGAGCGTCTTTTCCCCCTGCCCGAACTGCGCGTGCCCGGCGTAGCCGTCCACATCCAGCGTATCAAAGCCCATCTCGGCCGCATCCTTGAGGAACAGATCGAGCGCCCTTCGGCAGCCATCGCCAAACGGCGCATTGGGTGCGGTGCGCTCACCGCTCACGCTGTCAATCGCGATCCAGGTCTTGAGCTTGTCAAAGATCTCCTGCTGCCAGGAATCAATCAGCATATCCAGTTTCTTCAAATCCATCTCGTGTCACCCTTCCTTATGAAAATGGTCATATACGATCTTGGCCAGCACAGGCCCGATGTCCTCCGCCTGCGCGAGCTGCTCGATGTCTGCGTTTTTCAGCTGCTCGATGGTCTTAAATGCCTTGAGCAGCGCCTTCTTCCTGGTCGGCCCCACGCCCGGAATCGCATCGAGGGAGCTTGCGATCGATCTTTTGGCGCGCAGCTTTCGATGGTGCGTGATGCCGAATCGATGCGCCTCGTCCCTGACCCGCTGGATCAGATGCAGCGCCTCCGAATGGCGATCCAGGTAGATGCTGTCCTCCTGACCGGGCACATAGATCTCATCGATCCGCTCGGCCAGCGCAAAGATCGGGATGTCAAACCCCTGCTCGTGCATGGCGCGCATCGCCTCTTTCAGCTGCCCCTTGCCGCCGTCGATCAAGATCAGATCGGGGAAATCGGAAAACTTGCCCGTGTCCCCCAGCCCCGCTTCGACCTCCTCGCGCCCATGGCGCAGGCGGCGTGACATCACCTCGTAGTGAGAGGCGTAGTCGTTCGCGCCCTCCACCGTCTTGATGCGGAAGACCCTGTAATTCTTGGGGGTGGCCAGCCCGTCGATCATGACCACCATCGCACCCACCGATTGCGCGCCCTGCGTGTTGCTGATGTCATAGCCCTCGATGCGCCGCGGCGGCTCAGATAGCCCCAGCACGCCCGCCAGCTCAATCAACGCACCGGTGGTGCGGTTGTAGCTGCGCTCCAGCCGCTTTTTGCGCTTTTCTGCCTCGTCCATCAGGTTCTTGAGCCCCATATCCACCAGCTTTTTCTTCTCGCCGCGCTGCGGCACCAGCAGATGCACCTTCGCGCCACGCACTTCGCCCAGCAGCTGACCGAGCGCCTCCCTGTCGGTTGGCTCCGCGCACAGCAGAATCTCGCCCGGGATGTCCTGCTGATCCGCGTAGCGCTGCAGCATGAAGGAGGTCAGCACGTCCTTTGCGTCCTCGTCGCCCGCGCGTTCCATCACGAAATGTTCCGCGCCGATCAGCTTGCCCTCGCGCACCACCATCAGCTGCACGATCGCATCCACGCCCTCGGGCAGTGTCACGATCACGTCCATATCGCCGCCGCCCACCTTGACGGCGCGCTGCTTTTGCACCACCCGCTCGATCGCTCGAAGCCGATCGCGATAGACCGCCGCGCGTTCATAGTTCATGGCCGCCGCCGCCTGCTGCATCTGCTCTTTTACCTGCTCGATCACCGGCTCATGCTTGCCCGAAAGGAACTCCATCACGCGCTGCATCAGCTGGTGATATTCCTCCTTGCTGACATTCCCGGTGCAGGGCGCGATGCACTGCCCCAGCTGATGGTGCACGCATGGCCTGGTTTTGCCAGGCTTGATCACGCCCGAACAGACGCGAATGGGAAACACCATCCGCGCCACATCCAGCACTTCCTTCACGATCTGCACATTCTGATAGGGTCCGAAGTATTTCAGCCCATCCCCGCGCTGCGGGCGGCGCTTGAACTGTACGCGCGGAAACTCCTCGCGCATGTCCACCGCCAGATAGGGAAACGTCTTGTCGTCCTTCAGCAGGATGTTATACCAGGGCTTGTGCAGCTTGATCAGGTTGTTTTCCAGGATCAGCGATTCCATCTCGCTGTTGACCAGCACGATCTCGAAATCGTCCACCTTTTCCACCATGGCCATCACCTTGGTGGAATGGTTGCGCGAGCTCTGAAAATACTGGCGCACCCGGTTTTTCAGGTTCTTGGCCTTGCCGACATAGATCACCTCGCCGCCCGACTTCATCAGATAGCAGCCGGGCGAATCGGGCAACTTGGACAGCTTCAGTTTTAGGGTCTCGTTCAAAGAATTGTCCTCTCTTATCCCACCACGATATTGACCAATCGTCCGGGCACAAACACCAGCTTTTTCACCTGCTTGTCGCCCAGCGCGCGCTTGACCTCATCGAGCGCCATGAAATATTCCTGTGCGGCATCCTGCGTCAAGTCGGCGGGGATCTCCATCCTGCCGCGCACCTTGCCATTGATCTGCAGCGCCACCTCGACCGTCTGGCGAACCAGCGCCTTTTCATCATAAATCGGCCATTTGGTCTGGCTCAGCTCGACGCCCAGCTCGCACAGCGCATTGATCTCCTCGGTGATGTGCGGCGCGACCGGGTTCAGCAGCTGGATCAGGATTTTCAGCTCGCCGCGCGTGATCGATCCCTTCTGATAGAACTGGTTCACCAGCGTCATCATCTGCGCGATCGCGGTATTGAACTTCATGCGTTCAAAGTCCTCGGTGACCTTCTTGATGGTGCTGTGCACATCAAAGGCCATGTCCGAGCTGACCTTGCCTGTGTCCACCAGCATATCCATCAGCCGCCACACGCGATCCAGGAACCGCTTGCAGCCGCGCGCGCCGTCGGTCGACCACGGAATGGCCTGATCGAACGCGCCCATGAACATCTCATACATGCGGAACGAATCGGCGCCCAGCTCATGCACGATGTCGTCCGGATTGATCACGTTGCCGCGCGATTTGGACATCTTCTCGCCATCCGGCCCCAGGATCATGCCGTGGCTGGTGCGCTTTTTGTAGGGCTCCTTGGTGGGCACCACGCCGATGTCATACAAGAACCTGTGCCAGAACCGCGAATACAGCAGATGCAGCGTGGTATGCTCCAGACCGCCATTGTACCAATCGACCGGCGACCAATAGTTCAGCGCCTCGGGCGAGGCCAGCTGCTCATCGTTGAACGGATCCATATAGCGCAGGAAGTACCAGCTGGAACCCGCCCACTGCGGCATGGTGTCGGTCTCGCGCTGGGCGGGGCCGCCACACTTGGGGCATGTGGTGTTCACCCAATCGGTGATCGCGGCCAGCGGTGATTCACCCGTTTCGGTGGGCATGTAGCTGTCCACCTCGGGCAAGGTCAGCGGCAGCTGATCCTCATTCAGCGGCACATAGCCGCAATGCGCGCAGTGCACCACGGGGATCGGCTCGCCCCAATAGCGCTGGCGCGAGAACACCCAGTCGCGCAGCTTGAAATTGACCTTGCGCTCGCCCAGTCCCTTCTCGACCAGCCAATCGATGATGCTCTTTTTGGCATCGGCCACCTTCATGCCGTCCAAGAAGCCCGAATTGACCATCGTGCCATCCTGAATGTCGGTGTAGGCGCCCTGTTCGATGTCGCCGCCCGCCACGACTTCCACGATGGGCAGCCTAAACTTGCTCGCGAACGCCCAGTCACGCTCGTCATGACCGGGCACGGCCATGATCGCACCGGTGCCGTAGCTCATCAGCACATAATCGGACACCCAGACCGGGATCTCCTTGCCCGTGACGGGGTTGGTGGCGGTGATCCCATCGATCGCCAGGCCGGTCTTGTCCTTGTTCAGCTCGGTGCGCTCAAAGTCCGATTTGCGCGCCGCCGCCTCGCGATACTGCACGATCTCATCGTGATTCTTGATGATCGCCTTGTGCTGCTCCAGCAGCGGATGCTCGGGCGAAATGACCATGTAGGTCGCACCGAACAGCGTGTCCGGTCGGGTGGTGAACACGCGCAGCTTGTCCCCTGTGGACAGCGTAAAATCCACCTCCGCACCCTCGCTGCGCCCGATCCAATTGCGCTGCTGGGTCTTGACCTTCTCGATGTAGTCCACCTCGTCCAGCCCGTTCAGCAGCTTCTGGGCATAGTCGGTGATGCGCAGCATCCACTGGCTCTTCACGCGGCGAACCACCTCGCTGCCGCAGCGCTCGCACACGCCACCCACGACCTCCTCGTTCGCCAAGCCGACCTTGCAGCTGGTGCACCAATTGATGGGCATCTCCTGCTTATAGGCCAGTCCCGCCTCGTACATCTTCAGGAAGATCCACTGTGTCCACTTATAATACTTCGGATCGGTGGTGTTGATCTCTCGCGAATAATCAAATGAAAAGCCCAGCATCTTCAGCTGCTTGGTGAACCGCGCGATGTTGTCGCGCGTGACCACGGCAGGGTGGATATGGTTTTTGATTGCATAGTTTTCGGTGGGCAGCCCGAACGCATCGTAGCCGATCGGGAACAGCACATTGAAGCCCTCCATGCGGCGCTTGCGGCACAGGATGTCCATCGCGGTATTGGAGCGCGGATGCCCCACGTGCAGCCCCGCCCCGGAGGGATACGGGAACTCAATCAGCCCATAGAATTTGGGCTTATCATGGCTGGATTCGGCATAGAATGTGCCCTTCTCATCCCAATGATCCTGCCATTTTTTCTCGATGGTCGCCGGCGTGTAGGCGGGCAATTCCCTGTGATTCATGTTGCTGTACTCCTTTTTCTATCCATTGATAAACGCCCTGCATCTCATCGAAGAGACGCAAGGCGCTGCCTAGCGTGGTACCACTCTTTTTGGCCGGCATCACACGGGATGCCCAGCCCACTCATGCGCCCGATAACGGTGGCCACCGCCCAAATTGGGACGCTCCGGGGACGAGCTTGATTCCATGCGGACTGCCTCGCACCAGACGGCAGCTCTCTGAATCTCGCATTGCGGAATGAATATTCCCCATCATTGCACCTACATTATATTGTATCCCAATTTGAATGTCAATAGACAGTCGCAGAAAACATCGTCAAGCCATTTTGGTCAGCTTTATGAGAGTGCGAGCTGCGCCGCCTTGCTTGCATGGATCAGCGCGGTATCAAACACAGGGAGCCTTGTATGCTGCTGCTCGATCAGCAGCCCAATCTCCGTGCATCCCAGCACCACCCCTTGCGCGCCACGGTTCTCCAGCGCGCGAATGATCTCGAGGCAGCGTGATCTGGAATCTTCCGATATGGTGCCCAGGCACAGCTCCTCAAAGATGATGCGGTTCATCTCCTCGATGCCCTGCGGATCGGGTACCAGCACCTCGATCCCCGCCTCGATCAACTTGTCCTTATAAAAGTCCTGCGTCATGGTGTATTTTGTGCCCAGTAGGGCCACCTTGCCGATGCCTTGTTCATTCAGCAGCGCGGCGGTCGCCTCCGCGATGTGTAGCAGCGGCACATGGATCCCGGCCTGGACCTGCGGCGCCACCTTGTGCATGGTGTTGGTGCAGATCAGCACGAAATCCGCCCCGCCCATCTCCAATGCCTGCGCCGCGGTTGTCAGCACCTGCGCGCTCTTGTCCCATTCTCCGCTCGTCTGATACGCCTCGATCTCGGCAAAGTCCACGCTGTACAGCACGATCTTCGCGGAATGATACCCGCCCAGTGCCTGCTTTATCTCCTCATTGATGACCCGGTAATAGGTCAACGTGCTCTCCCAGCTCATCCCACCCAATAGCCCAATCGTCTTCAAATCGCGCACCCTCTCTCGCCCTACTTCATTTCAAATCATCCTGCACGCGCTTGGATCATCTCTCCCAATCGCCTCATGCCGCGCACCCTCTCTCGCCTTATATCATTTCGAATCATCCTGCGCACACGCTCGGCTCATCTCTCCCAATTGCCGCATGCCGCGCACCCTCTCTCGCCTTATATCATTTCAAATCAGACCGCGCACGCGCTCGGCTCATCTCGCCCAATCGCCGCATGCCGCGCACCCTCATTCGACCTACTTCATTTCAAATCATCCTGCGCACGCGCTTAGCTCATCTCTCTCAATCGCCTCATGTCGCGCACCCACATTCGTTCCGATGTGTCCAGAAAAAAGATGCACGCCCAATTGCTGGGCGCGCATCGATCATTGCTTGTATCGCTTTATTCGGCTGCCGGTTCCTCGGCGGGCACTTCCTCAGCGGCCGGCTCTTCAACCGGTGCTTCCTCGGTGACCACTTCTTCCACGGCGACCTCTTCCACGACCGGCGCTTCCTCAGCAGCCGCTTCTTCAACCGGCGCTTCCTCCGCGACAGGTTCTTCGGCGGGCACTTCCTCGGCCACCACGGTCTCCTCCACGAAATCAGGCGTGGCGACTGCTTCCGCCGCGATCACATATTCGTCGGACACCTGCTCGGGCAGCTCGTCCATGGCCTCATCCTCCAGCACGGCGCGGATGCTCAGGCTGATGCGGCGCGCTTCCGGATTGACATCCAGCACCTTCACGCGAACCTCTTCGCCAACCTGCACGGCATCTTCGACCTTGTTGATGCGGGTGAGCGCGCACTGCGAGATATGCACCAGGCCATCCAGGCCGGGCTCCAGCTCCACAAAGGCACCAAACGTGGTGATGCGAACCACCTTGCCGACCACAACCGAACCCACCGGATACTTCTCCGGCGCGATGTCCCACGGACGGGGCTGGGTCTGCTTGTAGGACAGGGAGATGCGCTCTTTTTCCTGATCCAGGTTCAGGATCTTGACATCGATCTCCTGATTGACGGACACCACATCGGAGGGGTGCTTCACGCGGCCCCAGCTCAGATCGGTCACATGCACCAGGCCGTCCAGCCCGCCGATGTCGACGAATGCGCCGAAATCGGTCAGTCTGCGCACGATGCCCTTGACGATCGCGCCCACTTCAAGCTGCGTCCAGATGGACTTCTTGCGCTCGGCGTCCTCGGCGACCAACACGGCCTTGCGGGATGCCACGATGCGCTTTTTGGGCTTGTCGATCTCGATGATCTTGAGCTCCATGTCCTGGCCGACGAAATCCTCGATGCGCTCGACATAGCGCTGCGAGAGCTGAGAGGCGGGGATGAAGGTGCGAATGCCGTTGACCATAGCAATCAGGCCGCCCTTGACAGCGTCCTTGCCCACGCCCTGCACGTTTTCGCCCTTTTCGTACTTCTCGACGATCTCATCCCAGAACTTCTTGTTGACGATATTGCGCTGAGACAGCAGCACGTTGCCTTCGCCGTCATTGACTTTGACAACCTCTACCTCAATCTCGTCGCCGACCTTCACATCTTCGCTGGTCAAGTCAGCCATCTTGATCAAGCCGTCCGCCTTGTAGCCGACGTTGACGCACACCTCATCATCCGTGATTTGCACCACGGTGCCGGTGACGTTCTGGCCGGGGCGGAGCTGGACCAGGGTACGCTCGATATCAGCCATGAAATCGGAATCGTCAGAGCTCTCCTGGGGCTCCTGAGTTTCCTGCGCCTCCGCGACGGGCTCAGCCTCAGGCTGCACCACAGCTTCCACAACAGCTTCGACCGCTTCCACTTCGGCGGGCTGCTCGGCGGGGACGGTTGTTTCCGTGATCTGATCCAGTTTTTCGTTGTCGTTCATTCGTGCTACTACCTCCTTAAATGTACCATCCGGGGTGGATGCACCGGCGGTGATCCCTATTCGATCGCGCGGGCCAATGGGGATGCCATCGAGCTCCTGCGCGGTTTCGATGAAATATGTGCGCGCGCATCGCTGTCTGCACAATTCATGCAGCTTCTGCGTGTTGGCGCTGTTCTTGCCGCCCACCACCAGCATCACATCCACCTCGGACGCGATCTGCTGCGCCTCCTGTTGGCGCTCTTTTGTGGTCGGGCAGATGGTCATGTTGACCTTGGTATCGCGGATTCTATCTTGTAGTGCCGCGGAAATCTCATTGAATGTGGCCTCTGGGAGTGTGGTCTGCGAGACCACCAATGCGCTTTGCATGTCAGGCAGTTCGTCGATCTGCTGCCGCGTCAGCACCGCGTGCCCCAAACCATTGGCCCAGCCCAAGATGCCCCGCACCTCAGGATGATCCTGCTGCCCCACCACGATCAGAGGGATGCCGCGCTCAGCGGCCTCACTGGCCATGTGATGGATGCGCTTCACGTGCGGGCAGGTCGCGTCCCTGACATCGCAGCCCATCGCCTCCAGGCGCTGCTGCGTTGCTCGATCCACCCCGTGCGCGCGGATGATCACGGTGGACCCGGGCGGAATATCTGCAATGTCCTCGATGGGCTGCACGCCCTTTTCGCGAAGGCGCTGCACCATCTGGGGATTATGGATGATCATGCCCAACGTGTAGCAGGGCGTTCCTTGTGCGGCCAGCTGCTCGGCAATCTCCACCGCGCGCCCCACGCCATAGCAAAATCCAGCGTTTTGCGCAATGCGCAGATGCATCGTATCATACCAAGCTTTCCTGAAAAATCCATATACGTAAATCTATTACTTCTACAAAATATGGTACGATTCCTTCATCGACGCATCATTTTAACAATAAATTAATTATCGGGTCAGTTTTGTCGCATGTTGCGTCAGGCAGCCTTCGTCGGTGCCAGCGCACGCACGCCCGATTCGATCTCGGTCGCCACAGCGCGCAGCAACTCGCCATCATGCTTGCCCTCGTACTTGGACAGATCCACGCGCGGCCCGATATAGACCTCCATGCGGCGAAACAGCTTGTATCTGCCCACAATCAGCGCGGGAATGACCGGTGCGCCCGTGCGCATCGCGATCAGCGCCACGCCGCTCTCCATCTTGCTATCCCCCGATTTGTCCCGATGCCCCTGGCCGAAGATGCCCAGGACCGAGCCCTCCTTCACGCAAGAGATCGCGGTGCGCAATGAGCTCATGTCCGACTTGCCCCGATTCACCGGGAACGCACCCACCGCGCGCAGGAAACGATCCGTGAACTTGTACTTAAACAGCTCCGCCTTGGCCATGAATCGCACGGGGCGCTTCATCGCGGCCGCCATCAGCACCGGATCCCTGAGCGAGATGTGGTTGCAGCACAGTATCGCGCCGCCCTCAGCCGGAATGTTCTCCAGCCCCATCACGCGATAGGGGAAGAAAACCTTCATTATTATGCGCGCCAATCCGCAAACGAATGCATATATCCTAGGGTTCATCGCGCGGCACCTCCCAGTCTTTGGCTGAGCAGCGCCAGCACCTGCTGCACCACCTGATCCACGGTCATATCGCCCGAATCCAGCTCAATTGCGTCGTCCGCCCTCTTCAGCGGGGAGGCCGCGCGCGTGCTGTCATCATGGTCGCGCTGCGTCATGTCGGCGAGCACCTTTTCATATGCTTCGGGCGTTCCGCGCGATTGCAGCTCATCAAAGCGGCGCCTTGCGCGCACCTCGGGGGATGCCACCAGCATGATTTTCAGCGTGGCATTGGGCAGCACATGCGTGCCGATATCGCGACCATCCATCACCACATTCAGCCCGGCTGCGATCTCCCGCTGCATCTGAACCAATTTCACGCGCACCTGGGGCACGGCCGAAACCGCCGATGCCGCCGCCGAGACCGGGTGGCTGCGAATCGCATCTGAAACATCCTCATCGAATAGGAAGATGCGCTGCACACCGTCCACATGCGCGACTGTGATGCGCGGCTCATCAAGCCTCAACAAAACCGCGTCCACATCGCGCGGATCCACGTCATTTCGGAGCATATAAAGTCCCATCGCGCGGTACATTGCGCCCGTATCCAGATACAGCGCGCCCGTCTGCTGGGCGATGGCCTTCGCGATGGTGGATTTGCCCGCCGCGGACGGCCCATCAATCGCGATTGAAAACGTTTGCTGCATGGTCTCCTCCAGAATCTCGATTTCTCCCTATTATAACACAAATTCTGCGCGCGGGGAAGCATCTTTCCATCAAAATGACGCAAAGGCCTCCATTCATGCAAAAATAACCGCAGTTTTCACACAAATCGCCCCAATTTAACGGGATTTTTGGATTATCGCAGGTATATAACTTGCATTTATCGCGCAAAAGCCGTACAATATCATCAGAATTTGTATCGCTACATGCCAGGGGGGGTCATTATGGACAACGCACAGGAACTGATCAGCCGCCTCAATCACAGCGGAAAGAAGCTGTCAAAGAGCCATCGCCGCATCGCCGAATGCATTGTCACGCACTATGACAAGGCCGCTTTCATGACGGCTGCACGGCTGGGCGAATACGTGGGCGTGAGCGAATCCACCGTGGTGCGCTTCGCGGCCTCGCTGGGCTATGACGGGTACCCGCACCTGCAAAAGGCGTTGCAGGAGCTGATCCGCCATCGGCTGACCAGCTCGCAGCGCTTTGAGATGACCTCCGATATGGATCATACGCAGGTGCTCAGCCGCGTGCTGAAAGCCGACATTCAAAACATCCGCGCCACGCTGGATGAGCTGGATCTGACCGCCTTTGAAGAGGTGATTGACAGCATCCTGGCTGCGCGGCATGTGTACGTGCTGGGGCTGCGCGCATCGGCCACGCTGGCGGAGTTCCTCGGGCATTATCTCAATTTCATCTTCCCGAATGTGCATGTGGTCACATCCGGCATCAGCGATATCTTCGAGCAGCTGTCCCGCATCGAGCAGGGCGATCTGCTGATCGGGATCAGCTTCCCGCGCTATACCAGCCGCACCATCGAGGCGATGGATTTCGCCAAGAGCCGAGGCGCCAAGCTGGTATCCATCACCGATGGGCCGCTCTCCCCGCTGCATGCGGTGTCCGATCTGTGCTTGACGGCCAAGTCGGATATGGCCTCGTTCGTGGATTCTCTGGCCGCGCCGCTGTCGCTCATCAATGCGCTGATCGTGGCGCTTGGACAGCGCAGGCGCAGCGAAGTCGCCACCTATTTTGAGCAGCTCGAAACCATCTGGTCGCAATACGATGTATACCTCGGAAAGGGCGAGACCTGACCCATATGCAAACATATGATATCATCACAATCGGCGGCGGTGCTGCGGGCATGATGGCCGCGCTGTTTGCCGCACGCAGCGGCGCGCGCGTGCTGCTGCTGGAACGCAATGAGAAGCTCGGAAAAAAGATCTACATCACCGGCAAGGGGCGCTGCAACCTGACCAACGCCGCCGAGCCGGAGGAATTCATGCAGCAGATCATCCGCAACCCGCGGTTCATGCATTCGGCGCTGGCGCATCTGAGCAATCAGGACACCATGGCGCTGTTTGAATCGCTTGGCGTGCCGCTGAAGCAAGAGCGGGGCGCGCGCATCTTCCCCGTGAGCGACCATGCGTCCGATATCACGCGCGCATTGGAGAGAGAACTGCTTCGGCTGGGCGTGCGCGTGCAGCTGAATGCGCGCGTTCATTCGCTCGCAATTGAGGATGATCAGCTGAAAGGCGTACTCCTGCCCGACGGCAAGTTGATCCCCGCGCGCGCCGTGATCCTGGCGACGGGCGGGCTCAGCTATGCAAGCACGGGCTCCACCGGCGACGGACACCAGATCTGCGCGCAACTGGGGCATCCGATGAAGGAGACCTATCCCGCGCTGACCGCCATCGAAACGCGCGAGCCCTGGCCGCGCACGCTGATGGGGCTGACGCTGAAAAACATCAGTCTGAGCGCGCCGCTCGGGAAAAAGAAACGGTTTCATCAGCAGGGCGAGCTGCTGTTCACCCACTTTGGCATATCCGGGCCGCTGGTGCTCAGCCTGAGCAGCATGCTGCCCATGCCCGCGGACGGGATCGAAATGGCGATTGATCTCAAGCCCGCCTTGAGCGAGCAGGAGCTGGATGCGCGCATCCTCAGGGACTTCTCCGAGATGCCCAATCGGCAGCTCATGAGCGCCATGGACAAGCTGACCCCCCACGCGCTGGGCGTGCAGCTGTTGGAGCTGCTGCAGCTCTCCCCCGCGCAACCCATTCATAGCGTATCGCAGACGCAGCGCCGGGCGATCGTGTCGTTGCTCAAGCATCTGCCGCTCACGGTGAGCAGGCTG
>JAJDGF010000051.1 GCA_030265545.1 Eubacteriales bacterium OttesenSCG-928-N13 | reverse complement strand
CACCCTCCATACCTCCCAGTCGAGTTTGTCAACAGTCTGAGAACCGCTTGAGCAAAAGCTCAAGCGGTTCTTCGGTTCTATGTGATGTGTTACAGTCCCTGTTCCTTGATCGATTCGGCCATCAGTGCATTGACCAGCGCGACGGCGGCCGCTGTACCGCCCTTCCTACCGCGCGCCACGATGCAGGGGATGTCACTCTCCCACAGGCGCTCCTTGAGCTGCACCACGCTGGCAAAGCCGGAGGGCGTGGCCAACACCACCACATCGTTGATCGGGCCGGCCTGCTTGCGCTTGAGCAATCGATCGATCGCCATCGGCGCGGATCCCACCACCAGCAGCTTCATGCCGCTCTGCATCAGCGCATGATCGAGCGCGATCTCCGCGCGTGTGATGCGCTTATGCATGGCCAGATTCACCACCTGCGGGTCATCAATGAAGCATTGCACCTCGATGCCCAGCGTTCTTGACATGGCAGCACTCACATCATGCTGCGCAAGCGTGGTATCCGTAATCACTCTGCCGCCGGACATCATGACGCGCCGAACAAGCGCCAGCGCAGTCGGGCTGAAATGCAGACTCTGTGCAAGCGTCGGGTCTTTCACCTCGCGCTCCACATAGCGCATGATGGATGCCATTTCGCTGGTTACATATGGCATGGCCATTTTACGCTGCTGAGCGTCCTGCTGTCCTTTCTTTCGCATGATTGATTGTCCTCTCTGGGCGTTCCGCTTACGGGCAGAAAGCGCACATTCCGCATTATTGACTATAGCAGAAGTGTTTTCCGGTTGTCAAGCGAGTTTCCAGCGTGTGCTAATTCTTCTTGCATTGTTCACTTCGTACATGCATATTTGAAATTATTCCGAAATGTTTATAACCAATTCGTCATTGATTCTGTCGATCACCAGTTCATCGCCCGCATGCACCTGCTCCGCGATGATCATTCTGCCGATCATGGTCTCCACCTTTCGCTGGATGTATCGTCTCAGTGGGCGCGCGCCAAAGATTGGATCATACGCTTCTGTTACAATAAACTCTTTTGCCGCCTCTGTCAAGGTAACCGTTAGGTGTTTCTCTGACAATAGACGATTCAGATCCTTGATAATCAGATCCACGATCTTGGTGGTTTGCTCGCGCGTAAGCGGTTTATAGAACACAATCTCGTCCAACCGATTCAAGAATTCGGGGCGGAAGTGATGCTTGAGCATCTCCATGATCTGCTCCTTGGCCGATTCGGGCAGCTGCCCTTCGGCATCAATGCTGTCCAGGATCGTGGTGGAACCGATGTTGCTGGTCAGGATGATGACGGTGTTCTTGAAATCCACGGTGCGTCCCTGCGAATCGGTGATGCGCCCATCATCCAGCACCTGCAGCAGCACGTTGAACACGTCCGGATGCGCCTTTTCAATCTCGTCAAACAGCACCACGGAATAGGGATGCCGCCGAACCGCCTCGGTCAGCTGGCCGCCCTCCTCATAGCCCACATAGCCGGGAGGCGCGCCGATCAGACGCGAGACCGCGAACTTCTCCATGTATTCGGACATATCGATGCGAATCATATTGCGTTCGTCATCAAACAGCGCCTCGGTGAGCGTCTTGGCCAGTTCGGTCTTGCCCACGCCCGTCGGCCCTAAGAATAGGAACGAACCCAGCGGACGGTTGGGATTCTGGATCCCCGCGCGGGCGCGGATGATGGCCTCGCTGACGGCGGTCACCGCCTCATCCTGGCCGATCACGCGCTCGTGCAAAATGTCCTCCAGCTTGAGCAGCTTGTCCCGCTCGGCCTGCACCAGGCGGGTCACGGGTACGCCCGTCCAGCGGGATACGATGCGCGCAATCTCCTCATCGGTCACCTTGTCGCGCAGGAGCGTGTTCTTCGGGCGGGACTGCTCAGAGAGCGCCTCCTGCTCCGCCAGCTTCCGGGTCAGCTCAGGCAGCGTGCCATATGTCAGCTGCGCGGCCTTGTTCAGATCATAGTTGCGCTGTGCCAGCTCGATCTCGGCATTCACCTGCTCGATCTGCTCACGCAGCTTTTGCACCACGCCGATGGAGTCCTTCTCGTTGTCCCAGCGGGCCTTCATTTCTGCGAAGTCGGCGCGCAGGTCGGCCAGCTCCTTTTGAATGTCAGCCAGATGCGCCTTGCCCTGCGGGCTGGTCTCCTTGGACAGCGCGGCCTCCTCGATCTCATGCTGCATGATCTTGCGCTGGATTTCGTCCAACTCCTGCGGCATGGAATCGATCTCGGTGCGGATCATCGCGCAGGCCTCATCGATCAGGTCGATGGCCTTGTCGGGCAGGAATCGGTCGCTCACATAGCGATCGGACAGCACCGCCGCCGCGATCAACGCCTGATCCTCGATCTTCACACCGTGGAACACCTCGTAGCGCTCCTTCAATCCGCGCAGGATGGAGATGGTGTCCTCCACGGTGGGCTCCTCCACCTTCACAGGCTGGAAGCGCCGCTCCAGCGCCGGGTCCTTCTCAATGTACTTGCGATATTCGTCCAGCGTGGTGGCGCCGATGCAGTGCAGCTCGCCCCGCGCCAGCATGGGCTTGAGCAGGTTGCCCGCATCCATGCTGCCCTCGGTCTTGCCCGCGCCCACGATCGTGTGCAGCTCATCGATGAACAGAATGATCTGCCCCTCGCTCTTTTTGACTTCATTTAGTACAGCCTTCAGCCGCTCCTCGAATTCACCGCGGAATTTGGCGCCCGCGATCAATGCACCCATATCCAGCGAGAACAGCTTTCGATCCTTCAGGCTGTCCGGCACATCCCCGCGCACGATACGCAGCGCGAGCCCCTCCGCGATGGCGGTCTTGCCCACGCCCGGCTCACCGATCAGCACCGGATTGTTCTTGGTCTTTCTCGAGAGGATGCGCACCACGTTGCGGATCTCGTTGTCCCGGCCGATCACCGGATCCAGTTTTTGCCTGCGCGCCAGATCCACCAGATCCTGACCGTATTTGGCCAGCACATCATAGGTGTTCTCGGGTGAATCATTGGTCACGCGCGCATTGCCGCGCACCGCTTGCAGCACGGGCAACAGGGATGCTTCCTTAATATTGTAGCGTTCAAACAGCTGCGCCAGCTGATCGTCCGGTTTTTGCAGCATGCTCAGCAGCAGGTGCTCCACCGACACGAATTCGTCGTTCATGCGATTGGCGATCTGCTCCGCCTCGTTCAACAGCTGTTCGGTCTTTTGCGAGACATACACCTTGTCCGGCTCGCGACCCGGCCCGGACACGCCCGGGATGCGATCCACGATCGCGTCCAGCTCGCCCTGAAAGCGGGGCATATCCACATTCAGCTTTTGCAGCAACTCCCCGACCAATCCGCCCTGCTGCGCGGTGAGCGCGCTGAGCAGGTGCGCGGGTTCAATCTGCATATTTTGATGAGAAACCGCGATTTGCTGCGCTTGATTGATTGCCTCCATGGTTTTTTGGGTATATTTTTGTGCATTCATATAGAATGACCTCCAAATGTCTTTATTTGACCTTATTTGACCATTATATATCAATTGCTTCGTTTTGTCAATGTGACACGCTGTTAATTGTTATGTCAGACGCACGAAATTGCTTTTTTTGTACAAATATTCTTCCTCAAGCTCATTATACTATTGAGTTTAGACAATTTTCGTGTTATGCTGTAGCAAATATGCGACTGAAAGGCGGTTATTGTGTGACGTTTGTGGCTAATAGAATTATACGCTGCAAGAGACCGCTGCACATATCAGCATTTGGACATCGCGCAATGCTGCTTTTAGACATGGAAGGCACGATCCTGGCGCAACGATACAGGGGAGACATGCTGTATCTGCAATATGTGCCCGATCTGCGCCCCGGCAGTCGACTGCTGCTCAACTGCTTGGCCAGCAGCGAGGAGCAACTCCGAGTGGCGCTTCTGATCAGCAACGGACGCCGCGCCATCGTGATTTCGGTGCCCACATACAGCATTCAAAGTGGGTTTGAGCAATATATGATGCGTTTCTTTCATGATGAAAAGATGCCATTGATGCAGATGATGGAGAACGTGCGCATCCTAAACGAGACGCTGATCGGCATATCCCCGGCATTGCATCGCAAGCTGGATCGTGCATCCGCGCAGATCACCGAGAATTGTGAGCGGATGGTCAGGCTATTTGGGTATCTGGCTGAGAACAGCGCCACCGCGATGCAGATGCACAGCATCCATTATCAGCCCTGCGAAATGGTCTGGCATGTACGAAACGTGTGCGCGCAGTCGATGAACCTGGCCATGCGGAGCGGCATTCAGCTGCATTTTCGCAGCAACGTATCCGATCTGTTGACCACCGTGGACCCTGAAATGATCGAGCGCATCGTGATGAACTTGCTCTCAAACGCGTTCAAACACACGTCCTCCGGCGGCCTAGTGCGCGCCGAGGTGAATCGCCTGAATGATACCCATTTCCAAATCGCGGTGACCGATACGGGCTGCGGCATCCCACCCGAGCAGCTCAAATACATCTTCCGCCGCTATCATACCGTGCCCGGCGATGCCACGGCAGGCAACGGCCTTGGGCTGAGCAACGTGCAGCTGATGACGAACATGCACGGCGGCAAGGTGCTCTGCCAGAGCGCGCCCGGCAAGGGCGCAAGGTTCGAGATCAACCTGCCCATCATGCCGCAGCGCCAAAAAGCGGCACGTCCAAAAGCCCGCAGTGTCGCCCATCAGGAGTTGCCCGGCCAGACCAGATTGCCCCTATTGTGAAAAGCCCGATAACATTTGGTTTTCTCCCTTGTGATTTAACCATGCTTTGATATAATAGGAATACAAATTTTCGAAGCGGGAGGAACCTATACATGATGGATTTTCAGGCCGTTCGCGCGGTGGATCCCGAGATTGCGGATGTGCTGTCCGCCGAACTCACCAGGCAGCGTCAACACATCGAGCTGATCGCCTCCGAGAACTTTGTCAGCCCGGCGGTGCTGGCCGCCATGGGCACTCATCTCACCAACAAATACGCCGAGGGCTATCCGGGCAAGCGCTATTATGGCGGTTGTGAGTGCGTGGATGTGGCCGAAAACCTGGCGATTGAGCGTGCCAAGCAGCTGTTCGGCGCGGAGCATGCCAATGTGCAGCCCCATTCAGGCGCGCAGGCCAACATCGCAGTGTATTTTGCGCTGCTGGAGCCGGGCGACACCATCCTGGGCATGAATCTGGCGCACGGCGGGCATCTGACCCACGGCAGCCCGGTGAACATGTCCGGCAAATATTTCAACATCGTGCCCTATGGCGTGAGCGAGCAGGACGAGCGCATCGACTATGATGCGCTGCGCAAGCTGGCGCTTGAACACAAACCCAAGCTGATCGTGGCAGGCGCCAGCGCCTATCCGCGCACGCTGGAGTTTGACAAATTCCGCGCCGTTGCCGATGAGGTGGGCGCGCTGCTGATGGTGGACATGGCGCACATCGCGGGTCTGGTCGCAACAGGCGAGCACCCGAGCCCGGTGCCCTATGCCGACATCGTCACCACCACCACCCACAAGACCCTGCGCGGCCCGCGCGGCGGCATGATCCTGTGCAAGGAGCAATTTGCCAAGGCGATCGACAAGGCCATCTTCCCCGGCACGCAGGGCGGCCCGCTGATGCACATCATCGCTGCCAAGGCCGTCAGCTTCAAAGAGGCGATGGCGCCCGATTTCAAGGACTATCAGCACCAGATCATCCTGAACGCGCAGGCGCTCGCGAAGGCGCTCACCGAGCAGGGCATCAAGCTGGTTTCGGGCGGCACCGACAACCACCTGATGCTGATCAACCTGAGCGGCACCGAGGTGACCGGCAAAGCCCTCGAAAAGCTGCTGGTGCAGGCCAACATCACCGTCAACAAAAACACCATCCCGTTTGAGACGCTTAGCCCGTTTGTGACCAGCGGCATCCGCATTGGCACCCCTGCGGTCACGTCCCGCGGCATGAAGGAAGCGGAAATGGTGCAGATCGCGGGCTTCATCGCGAAGCTGATCCGTGAGGGCGAGGCGGCGATCGATTCGGTCAAGGCCGAAGTGATCGCGATGTGCGAGCGCTTCCCGCTGTATGAACATGACGTGATGGCATAACATCCCCCCTTCCCAAAACACAAAAAGGCAGTTGGCTTTGCGCCGATTGCCTTTTTCTATGGGTACCATCGACCGCCCTATATGCGGCAAAACCTCATATGGTTCGTGAATTTCTAGTAAATTGATCGGGAATTGGTTCTAGGGAGGTTGACGCGCCATTTTGTTGGTGATAAAATAGCGATGGAGCAAACCGGACAAAATCAGTCGGGATTGAGGAAAGCCCCGATCCCCCTTGACTTTGAACGGCGCTGCCAAACACAGATGGAGGTCGATCCCAATGAAATTATCCACGCGCGGGCGCTACGGCATTCATGCGATGTTCGATCTGGCGTTGCATTGCAATGACGGCCCGCAGCCCATCAAGGCCATCGCAGAGCGGCAGGACATCCCAGAGGCGTATCTGGAGCAGCTGATCGCGCTATTGCGCAAGGACGGCCTGGTCAGCAGCGTGCGCGGCGCGCAGGGCGGCTATCGGTTGTCGCGCGAGCCAAGCGAGCTCACCGTTGGCCAGATGCTTCGCTCCCTCGAGGGCGGGCTAGCGCTGGTGGATTGCCTGGAGGACGAGAGCTGCGGTCGGGGCTGCACCTGCCCTACGCGGCTGGTCTGGCGCAAGCTGCACGACGGCGTGAATGATATCGTGGACGGGATCACCTTGCAGGATATGCTGGACGACCATGAACGACTGAAAGCCCAGGAGGCACAGATATGAACCGGATTTACATGGACAATGCGGCCACAACCCGCATCACAGAACCCGTACTGGAAGCCATGATGCCCTATCTGACCGATGTTTTCGGCAATCCTTCCAGCGTGCACGCCTTTGGTCGCGAGGCCAGAAAGCCGCTGGAGCAGGCGCGCAAGCAGGTGGCAGATGCGCTGGGTGCGCAGCCGAACGAGATCTATTTCACCGGCTGCGGCACCGAATCGGACAACTGGGCAATTCGCGGCGCGGCCTACGCAAGCGCCAAAAAGGGCAAGCACATCATCACCAGTCAGATTGAGCATCACGCCGTGCTGCACACGGTGGAGCAGCTGGAAAAAGAGGGCTTCACCGCCACCTATCTGCCAGTGGATGAGTTCGGCCTAGTAAACCCGGACGATTTGGAGAAGGCAATTCAGCCGGATACCATCTTGATCACCATCATGATGGCCAACAACGAAATCGGCACCATTCAGCCGATCGAGCAGCTGGCACAGATCGCCAAGGATCACAAGATCCTGTTCCACACCGATGCGGTGCAGGCGATTGGCTCGGTCAAGATCGACGTGAAGGCCATGAACATTGACCTGCTCTCGCTGTCCGGCCACAAGTTCCATGCCCCCAAGGGCGTGGGCGCGCTGTACATCCGCCAGGGTGTCAAGCTGCAACGTCTGATCTACGGCGGCGCGCAGGAGCGCACGCAGCGGGGCGGCACCGAGAACATGGCATCCATCATCGGCATGGGCAAGGCGATTGAGCTGGCCGATCAGCAGATGGAGCAGCACAATCAGAAGCTGTGTGCAATGCGCGATCGGATGATCGAGGGCATCATGGAGAGCATCCCCGAGACCCGCCTGAACGGCCATGCCACCAAGCGCCTGCCCGGCAATGTGAATGTGTCCATTCGCTACATCGAGGGTGAGGGCATCCTGATCGGCATGGATCTCGAGGGCATCGCGGCCTCCAGCGGCTCGGCCTGCACGTCCGGATCGCTGGATCCATCCCATGTGCTGTTGGCCATCGGGCTGACCCATGAGATCGCGCACGGCTCGCTGAGGCTCACATTGTCCGAGGACAATACCATGGAGGACGTCGAAATTGCCATTGCCGCACTCACCCGCGTGGTCACTCGGCTGCGTTCGATGAGTCCGCTATATAACGCAAACTGATTGCATACATACACCCAACGAGAAAGGAAGCAAACACATGTATACTGAGCAAGTGATGGATCATTTCATGAATCCGCGCAACGTGGGCGAGATTGAGAACGCATCAGGCACCGGCACCGTGGGCAACGCCAAGTGCGGCGATATCATGAAGATCGATATCAAGGTGGAGAACGGCGTGATCGTGGATGTGAAATTCAAAACATTTGGTTGCGGCGCGGCCATCGCCACGTCCAGCCGCGCCACGGAGATGGTGCTCGGCAAGACCATCGATGAGGCGCTGCAGGTGACCAACAAGCAGGTGGCGGAGAGCCTGGGCGGACTGCCCCAGGTCAAGATGCACTGCTCGATTCTGGCGGAAGAGGCGCTGCAAAAGGCCATCATGGACTATAAGCAGAGGCTGGATGCGGGCGAAATCTCTGAATGAGCGAAATAGGCCCCGCGTCAGATAGATAAGAATTTTCTCATCCCCAATGACCGTTTTCATGCATGCCACAAATGATTTTATGGACATGCCTTGGATTCGGCCATTGGGTGTTTATGCTTCTTAATAGATGTTTACGCTTTTATCAATGATACGAGGAGGAACCATATGATACACGGCAATGTGGAGGGCATTCGCGATTCCGTGCTGCAGGAGATGGAGCGCCTGTACGAGATGGAGTTCGAGCGGGATCTGTTTTTGCCCGATCGGCTGCTGCAGATCCTGGTGCGGCTGACGATCCAGGTCAACCGCGAAATCATGATCTATATGACACGCGACGGCATCATCTTGGAGGTGGCGGTCGGATCGATATCAAGCGTCGGGCTGCCCGAACGGCATCTGCGCCGCAACATCGAGCGGCTCAGCGGCATCCGCTGCATTCATACCCATCCGGGCGGCAATGCGCAACTGTCCGATGTGGACGAGCAGGCGCTGCGATTGATGCGGTTCGATGCGATGTGCGCCGTGGGCGTGCAGGATGAGCGCGCAACCGGCATCAGCGCGGCGTTTCTGGGCGATGTGGAATATGGGCAGCTGTCGATCGTGCGGTTCGGGCCCGTCAAGCCGGGACGCATCCCGCAGAACCTATGGATGCACGAAATTGAGCTGGCCGATCGGCGCGTGGAGCAGGCCATCCGCGAGATGGACACCGTAGACGAGGTCGAAAAGGCGCTGCTGGTGTCCACGGACGATGAACGCTCGCTGGACGAGCTGAACAGCCTTGCATCCACTGCAGGCGCGGTGGTGCTCTCCCGCATGCTGCAAAAGCGGCAGCGACCCGATCCCGCCACCTACATCGGCAGCGGCAAGGCGGAGGCGCTGGCGCTGGAGTGTCAAGCGCTCGAGATCGATCTGGTGATCTTTGACGACGAACTAACCGGCTCGCAGCAGCGCAATTTGGAGCGCGTGCTGGGCGTGCGCGTGATTGACCGCACGGCGTTGATATTGGACATCTTCGCGCGCCGTGCGGAGAGCCGCGAGGGCAAATTGCAGGTGGAGCTGGCGCAGTTGAAATATCGCCTGCCCCGATTGATGGGACTGGGCGTATCATTGTCCCGATTGGGCGGCGGCATTGGCACGCGCGGCCCGGGCGAAACCCAGCTGGAGGCGGATCGCCGCCACGCCAGAAAGCGGATCGACGACCTGCGGCGTGAACTGGTGGAGCTGGGCAAGCAGCGCGAAATGCGCCGTGCGCGCAGGAAAAAGACCGAGCAGGTGGTGGTTGCGCTGGTGGGCTATACCAACGCCGGCAAGTCCACGCTGCTGAACGCGCTGAGCGGTTCCGACGTGCTGGTGGAAGACAAGCTGTTCGCCACGCTCGACCCGGTCATGCGCAAAATCGAGCTGCCCGAGAACCGCGAATGCATTCTGGTAGATACCGTCGGCTTCATCAAGAAGCTGCCCCATCAGCTGGTGGATGCGTTCAAATCCACACTGGAAGAAGCGCTGCAGGCCGACCTGCTGCTGGTGGTGAGCGATCTCAGTTCCCCGCAATATGTGGAGCAGCGGGACGTGGTATTCCAGGTGCTGCAGGAGCTGGGCGCGGGCGACAAGCCGGTGCTGGAGGCGCTGAACAAGGCAGACATCGCGCCCGTGATGGACATCATTGAGCCCAAGGACGCAATTTTGATCTCCGCCGAGCGAGGCACGGGGCTGGATCGACTGCGCGAGGCCATCAGCAGCCGCATTGCGCAGCTGCGCCATCAGGTGGATCTGCTCATCCCATACGACAAGGGCGCGGCGCTGAATCTGCTGCATGAAAGAGGGCAGATCCTGACGGAAGAATACACCGATCAGGGCACGCAGGTCAGCTGCATGGTGGACTCCCAGCTGCTTCATCGCATACAGCAAATGCTGTCTTAACACAAAATACATATCTGACACAATTTCGTGCCCTGAAGATGGCTAACGCCCATATTCAGGGCGTTTTCAGCTCGTTTGGGCGTTAATTATTTCTAAATTGTTTCATATTGTTGATAAATGGTGTCATTTGTGATATAATTCCTTCATTGGTGAGAATTTGCTCCTTCCGAATCACCGGGCAAATGCAGGGATTTTTGCCCAAAGAAAGGGGACTGTCATGAATGTAACCGGCATCAGCAAACGGATCATCGCGTTCATCGTGATGCTTCTAATGCTATGCAACCCGCTGATCGCGCTGGCCGCCAAGGGCACCGCCGGGGTGATCGACGCAAAGACCGTGAAGATGCGCGCCGGCGCAAAGAGCAGCTCCAAGCTGCTATACACCCTCAAGAAGGGCACCGAACTGACCGTGATCGGTACCAAGAAGGGGATCGCCAAGGTCTCCTATAAGGGCAAGACGGGCTATATCAAGGCATCCGCATTGGCCAAGAAGACCAGCGTGGTACAGGCGCAGCCGGTGGTGCAGGCAAAGCCAGCGGTGAAAGCTGTCACCGCCGTCACCACCAAAAAGGCCGTCCTATACAAGAGCGCCAAGACCTCATCCAAGAAGCTCAAGACCATTAGCAAGGGCACCAAGGTGAGCGTCATCAGCACCAATGGCAACTGGAAAAAGGTGACCGTGTCCGGCAAGACAGGCTACATGCCCGCCTCTGCCTTCGTGACGGCCGCCGCCACCCCCGCCCCCACACCCCAGCCGAAGGCGGCATCTAAGGGTCAGGACATGCTGACCACAGCCAAGGCGAAGATGTATCAGAAGGCCTCCACCTCCGCCAAATCTGTGAGCGTGCCGAGCGGGGCGACTGTCGAGGTCATCTCGCAGAACAGCAAGTGGAGCAAGGTTTCCTATAACGGGAAGGGCGGCTACATGCCCAACACCGCCTTTATGGACACGATCGAGCGCAAGGCCAAGATGTATCAAAAGGCGAGCACCAAAGCGAAATCCGTCTCGGTTTCGAGCGGCGCCAAGGTGACCGTACTCAGCAAGAGCGGCGACTGGATCAAGATCCAGAAGGGCTCAAAGAAGGGCTATGTCAAGGCGATCGCCTTTGAAGAGCCGGAGCCGACCGCGACGCCGGTCCCCACCCCCGAGCCCCAGGTGATGAAGACCACCGTCAAAGCAGCGATGTATCAGAAGGCCAGCACCTCCTCCAAGCACGTGTCCGTGGCCAAGGGCAAATCGGTCACGATCCTTTCGGAGACGGGCAACTGGTATAAGGTCAAGATCAGCAGCAAGACGGGCTTCATGAAGCAAAGCGCCTTCCAAGCGCCTTCGCAGGCAACGCCTACGCCCTCGCCGACCCCATCGCCCACCAGCAACTATAGCACGCTGAAATCGGGCAACAAGGGCGATGCCGTCAAGCAATTGCAGCAGCGATTGGAATCGCTGGGCTATTTCGATGGCGTTCCGGCGGGCAACTATGGCTCCTTGACCGTGGCGGCTGTGAAGCGCTTCCAGTCTGAGAACGGCATCACATCCAATGGCACCGCCAACAGCGCCACCCAGCAGAAGCTGTTCTCGTCCAGCGCGAAGAAGTCGTCCATCCTGTCCGCGTCCCTGAAGAAGGGCAGCACGGGCAGCAGCGTCACGCGACTGCAGAACCGGCTCAGCAACAAAGGCTATTTCGTCAACAAGGTGAATGGCACCTACGGCGATACCACCGTGGCCGCCGTGAAGGCCTATCAAAAGAAGGCCGGGCTGTCTGCCGACGGCAATGCGGGCAGCAGCACCATGGCCAGCCTATTTTCAAGCAACGCGCCCAGCGGCAAGCCGGAAGCCACCGTCAAGCCCAGCGCAACGCCGGCACCCAGCAATGAGACGCCCGGATCGAACGCGCCCAGTGCCAGCGCAAGCAAGAAGAAGAAGGCAGACACCGTGATCGCAGCCGCGATGAGCAAGCTGGGCAAGCCCTATGTGTTCGGCGCGACCGGCCCCAATGCCTACGATTGCTCCGGCTTCACCATGTACGCCTATGCGCAGGTGGGCATCAAGCTGCCCCACTCGGCCTATTCGCAGGGCTACTCCTGCGGTTCGAAGGTCTCCATGAGCCAGCTGGTGCGCGGCGATCTGGTGTGCTGGAACACGATCAGCGACGGGGATCTGAGCGACCATGTGGGCATCTATCTGGGCAATGGGCAGGCGATCCACGCCAGCTCGGGCACGGGCAAGGTGATCATCTCGTCGATCTCCTCCGGCTATTATCAGCGCGCATTCTCCTGGGGACGAGCACTGTTTTGATGATTTGACAGCATAATACACAAAGGGGGT
>JAJDGF010000050.1 GCA_030265545.1 Eubacteriales bacterium OttesenSCG-928-N13 | reverse complement strand
ATGTATCGCACATTGTACTCGATAAAGAGACGAATATTTAACACGTCTGCGTCAAAATTGCGTGAAACTGCGTCCAAAACGTAAAACGGCACACCTTGCAGCATAGGTGTAGAATATGCTAGAATATTGGCGTATAACGAAAGTGAGGCATCGAAATGCAAGACAAGCAATTGAACAAAGACCAGATAAAAAAGGTAATTAAGCTCAAACTGGAACGTCTCTTTGGTTGTGAAATTCAAGACGCCACGCAGGCGCAGCTATATCAGGCGATCGCGCTGATCGTGCGCGATGAGATCATGGAACGCCGCACTGCCAGCCGCGCGATGCGTCGCGATAGCGCAAACAAGAAGCTATATTATCTCTCTGCAGAGTTCCTGACCGGACGCGCACTTTACAACAACATGGTCACGCTGGTCAACGAGAAGGCCTATTTCGAGGCATTCGATGAGCTGGGGATCGACAAATCCCTGATCTTTGAGCAGGAGCCCGAGCCGGGTCTGGGCAACGGTGGGCTGGGTCGATTGGCCGCATGCTTCCTGGACTCATTGGCCGCGCTACATATGCCGGCGACCGGCTGCACGATCCGCTATGAATATGGGCTGTTCCGCCAGAAGATTGTGGACGGCTATCAGGTGGAGCTGCCGGACAGCTGGCTGGACAACGGCAATCTGTGGGAGATCCCCTGTCCGGACGAGACCGAAGAGGTGCATTTCGGCGGGCGCGTTGAAGAATACGAAGAGGGCGGCGAGACCTATTTCCGCCATGTGGACTATAAAACCGTGCTGGCTGTGCCCTACGAGATGCCTGTGGTGGGCTATGATTCGTCGATGGTGAACATGCTGCGCATGTGGTCGGCGCGTTCGCCCAAGAAGATCGACATGGCAAGCTTCAACCGCGGCCAGTATGTGCAGGCCATGGAGGAGAAGGAGCTGGCCGAAGTCATCTCCAAGGTGCTGTATCCGGAGGATAACCACGTGGAGGGCAAGGAGTTGCGGCTTAAGCAGCAGTACTTCTTCTCAAGCGCCACGGTGCAGTATGCGGTCAAGGACTTCGTCAAGACGCATGGCACCGATTTTCGGCTATTCCCCGAGAAGGTCGCGCTGCACGTGAACGACACCCATCCCGGATTGGCCATCCCGGAGCTAATGCACATTCTGGTGGACGATTATCATCTGACGTGGGAGATGGCCGAGGACATCACCCGCAGAAGCTTCGCATATACCAACCATACCGTGCTGCAGGAGGCGCTCGAGCGCTGGCCGGAGGATATCATGCAGCGCCTGCTGCCCCGCATTTACATGATCCTGCAGGAGATGAATCGTCGCCTGTGCGATCGGCTGTGGCACGTGTATACCGGGCAATGGGAACGCATCGGACGCATGGCGATCATCGGCTATGGCCAGGTGCACATGGCGAACCTTTGCGTGTCCATGTGCCATACCGTGAACGGCGTGAGCCAGATCCACGCGGACATCCTGCGCCGCGACACCTTCCGCGATTATTGCCTGATCGATCCCTCGCGGTTCCTTGGGATCACGAATGGCATCACGCATCGCCGCTGGTTGATGCAGGCCAATCCAACGCTCACCTCCCTGATCAACGACGCGATCGGCGAGGGCTGGAAGCGGGAGCCGGAGCGCCTGACGGAACTGAATCCGTTCGCGAATGATGCCTCGTTCAGAACGCAGTTTGATGAGGTGAAAGTCAAGAACAAGCTGCGCCTGACCGATTACATGCAGCGCCATCAGAATATCATTCTGGATCCGGATTCGATCTTTGATGTGCAGGCCAAGCGCATGCACGAATACAAGCGCCAGCTGATGAACGCGCTCAGCATCCTGATGCAGTACAACAGGCTGGTGGAGGATCCGAAGCTGGTGCTGCCCAAGCGAACATTCATCTTCGGCGCCAAGGCCGCGCCTGGGTTCTATCGCGCCAAGCTGATCATTCGGCTGATCAATGCGATCGCCGATCTGGTCAAGAAGCACCCGCGCGCCAGCCAGTTCATCAACGTGGTGTTCCTGGAGAACTATTGCGCATCGGCGGCCGAGGTGCTGATGCCTGCGGCCGAGGTGTCCGAGCAGATTTCCACCGCCGGCAAGGAAGCCAGCGGCACCGGCAACATGAAATTCATGATGAACGGCGCGCTCACCATCGGTACGATGGACGGCGCGAACGTCGAGATATTTGAGCATGTGGGCAATGACAACATCTACATCTTCGGCCTGAGCGCCGAGGAGGTCGAGGCGGGCTATGCCACCTATCGCGCCAGCGAGATCTACGAGACCAACGTGCACATTCGCCGCGCGATGGAGCAGCTGATTGATGGCACCTTGTGTCCGGACAATCCGCGCCTGTTCCAAGATCTGTATCACGCGCTGCTGTTCGGAGATGGCGGCGGGATGGCCGATCCGTATTTCGTGCTGAAGGATCTGCCCGATTACAACCGTACCCAGCAGCGCATGCTGAAGGACTATCAGGATCGCGACAAATGGCTGACGATGGCGGTCAAGAACACCGCCAATTCGGGCTATTTCTCGAGCGACCGCACAATCAAGGAATACAACGATCTGATCTGGCATCTGACGGTGCTCGATCTGTAACACGCGCGCCGTATCCCCATGGACGGAGGCTGGTTTCATACCGGCTTCCGTCATGGTTTTTTTGATCGAATTGAATAACAATGGCAAGATGACGGCGACCCGGGATAATGCCGGATCAAAACACGGGCATTTGTGCGCCATTCGCATCAAATGACCCCATCAATTCGTCGTATATGGGGGCGTGTCGCTCACTTGTCATAGGGGAATGGAGATGAACGGATGATCATTCACGATTCTCACAATGCGTTTTTTCGCGCGCCGCTGGGTGCGCAGCCGGCCGATACGCATATCACCATCCGCATGCAGAGCGATGAGCCCATCGCGCTGGCCTTTGTGCGGCTGTGGTGGGACAATGCCGAGATCAAGTTGGACATGAACAAGGAGACACCGGACGTGTACGCGGTGCAGCTCACGCTGCCCTCGCATCCGGGGCTGTTGTGGTATCATTTTGTGCTGGAGATGAAGGATGGCAGCACGGTCTTTTATGGCAATGCGGGCGACCGCATGGGTGGGGAGGGGGAGCTGTCCTCGCATGAGCCGCCCAGCTTTCAGATCACGGTATATGACCCCAGGTATGACACGCCGCACTGGATGCGGGACGGGATCATGTACCATATCATGACCGATCGGTTCTATGCATCAAAGCCCGTTGCTGAGCGTCCCGCGCCGGAAAATGGGCACTGGCACATGAAATGGGACGAGCCGCCCGAGCTGGACATCCATGATGCCACCTCCGACAATATTTCGGACGATTTCTTTGGCGGCGACCTGAACGGCATTCGGGAGAAGCTGCCCTACCTAAAGCAGCTGGGGGTCACGATTCTCTATCTCAGCCCGATCTTCCGCGCGCGCTCCAACCACAAATACAATACCGGGGACTATCGCCAGATCGACCCCAGCTTCGGAACCCATGAGGACTTCCGCGCGCTGTGTCAGGCCGCAAAGCAGCTGGGCATGCATGTGATGCTGGATGGTGTGTTTTCCCATACCGGATCGGACAGCCGCTATTTCAACAAGGATGGCAACTATGACGAGCTGGGCGCGTATCAGTCGCCCAAGTCGCCCTATTATGACTGGTACCATTTCCGCCATTGGCCCGACCAATATGAGAGCTGGTGGGGGTTTGAGACGCTGCCGGTGGTGGACAAATTGGAGCCCGCGTATCTGGATTTCATCATCCGGAGCGATGATGCGGTGACCAGCCATTGGCTGCGTCAGGGCGCGTCTGGCTGGCGGCTGGATGTGGCGGATGAGCTGCCGATGAAGTTTCTGTATCTGCTGCGCGAGCGGCTCAAGCGCGAATCGGCCGATCATGCGATCCTGGGCGAGGTCTGGGAGGACGCCAGCAGCAAGGTGGCCTATGGCGAGCTGAGATGCTATTGCCTGGGCGATACGCTGGACAGCGTGATGAACTATCCGCTGCGCGAGATGATGATTGATTTCATGCTGGGGCGCGCAAATGCACAGGAGTTTGTGCGGCGGCTCACCCATATGCAGCATAACTATCCCAAGCCGTTCTTCTATTCGTTGATGAACCTGCTGAGCAGCCATGACAAGCCGCGCATCATCGGGGTGCTGGCGGGCGTGGGGGATATGGAGCCTCCGCGCGATCAGCGGCGCGTGGTGAAACTGAAAAAGACGGAATACAACCTGGGCAAGCAGCGGCTGCTGCTGGCATGGCAGCTGATTTGCGCGCTGCCCGGCATGCCCAGCCTGTATTATGCGGACGAGGCGGGGCTGGTTGGCATGGCCGATCCATTCTGCCGCGGCACCTATCCATGGGGTCATGAGGATCAACAGCTATTGGATGAGGTGCGCAGGATCGCCAGCGAGCGCCATCTGCATCCGGTGTGGGCGCGGGGCGAGCTGTTTGTCCATGAGCAGGGGGACGATGTGGTGATTGTGGTGCGTAAGATCGCGCACGGAGTGGACGCGTTTGGCGATCCCGCGCCCGATGCGGTGGGCATCTGTGCCATCAACCGAGGCAAGAAGGCCGTGCACCTGACTGTCGAGGGCGCGAAGCTGGATGTGCCCGCGATGGGCTCCATTTCAATGGTTCGACTCGGATAAATAGAAAACTACCCACCTGAGATCGCGTGATTTCAAGTGGGTATTTTATTGGCTCTTCCGATGTCTGGGGCGGCGGAACCAGCTGTCGCCCATCATGATGTCCGTCACCAGCCAAAAGACGCCTGCGCCCAGCAGCAGATCGCCCACGCTGGCCAGCCCGTTCGGCAAAAAGGGCAGCTGCATCACGTCCCCCAGGAACCACAGCGGCGCGCCCCGACCGCAGATCACATATTCGGCCAGCGCACCCGAATCGATGCGTTCCACCAGCTGTGCCAGTTGGGGCATCTGGCGGATCGACTCTGAGACCGGCATGCGAAAGCCGTTCATCGAGATCACCAGCAGGTTCAACGCCGTGCCACCCAGAACCAGCGCCATGCCCCTTCGGCGGATGTTGACCGCGCAAAACAGCAGCAACAGCGCATATTGCAGGCTGACGGCATAGGGGAGTATGCTATTTGTGCTCACCCCAAACAGCTGCGCCAGTCGATCGTACATTGCCTCAATCAGAAACGCCAGCAGCGGCAGCGCAACCCACCGAAGCGGTCGCTTTTCATACCGCCTCAGCCGCCCGCCCCGCAGATAGCCGATAACCACCGCCGCAATGACCACATATGCCAGTATCATGCGGCCTTCTCCTCGAGCTTCGTCTGCTTGGACAGCTCATGGATCAGCACATCCACCAGCTTGGGATTGAACTGCGTGCCCTTGCCCTCGATCATCTGCTCGAATGCCACCTGCTGCGGCATCTCCCGGCGATAGGTGCGCGCGCTGGTCATGGCGTCATAGCTGTCCGCGACGCTCAAAATCTGCGCGCCCAGCGATACCGCAAGATGCGGCAGTCCATCCGGATAGCCCGTTCCATCATAGCGCTCATGATGATGCCGGATGATCTCGATGACCTCCTGCGGCAGCCCCACGCGGCTCACGATGTTCACGCCGATCTGCGGATGGGTCTTGATGACGGCATATTCCTCGTCGGTCAGCCGCGACGGCTTTTGCAGGATGGAATCGGCGATGCCGATCTTGCCGATGTCGTGCAGCATGGCGGCGATCTTGATGGTTTCGATCTGGTTCGGATTGAGCCCCAGCCCGCTTGCAATCATCACCGAATACTCGCTGACGCGGATCGAGTGCCCCTCGGTGTATTTGTCCTTGGCCTCCATCGACGAGATGAATGCATCGATCAGCCGCATGTATTGCACCTGCGAATCCAGATACAGCTTCCACGCGTGGCGCGCCAGCAGCAGCGGCAGCAGCATGACCACGGCCATCCAATAGCCGTTCTCCTGCATGAACAGAACCGCCGTGAACAGTCCGAGCGGCATGGCAGCCAGCACGTTCGGGATCAGCCCCATGGCGGATGATTTTGATTCCTCCAGCGTGGTGGCACCGTTCAGGATGAACAGCGTTTGCAGATTGAACAGGTTCACCAGGAAGGTGAACAGCGTGAAGATGACCATTGATAGGAGCACGTGAGGGAACACCAGCTGCCCCGGCTCGAACCCGAGCGCCACAATCAGCATCCCGGGCAGCAGGATCGCCATCACCAAATTGGCGCTGTTGAAGGCGCTCTTCAATATGGATGTGTTGTACAGGTGATGCAATGCATGCGTGTCGTCATCAAAGGAAAAGGAGAACAGCGTGCTGATGAGGGACACCACCACCGCGGCATACGGCCCATGCACCAGCACCGCCGCCACGATGCTCAAAATCGACACATCCAGTGCATAGTTGGGGTTGATATAGATGGGCAATGACCTACAGATCGTGCACATGATCACCAGGCATATCATGATCTGCAATTCGTTCCAGAAGGATGTGCCCTGTAAACTGAGCACGTATTGATGCACGGAATATATCGCGCCCAGCGTACCCAGTATGATGAGCACATACGCAAATCTCTTCGCTGATTTGGTCACTTCATGTCCCCTTCTTGCACGCACGCAATGCTGATTGTAAATAACACCTTTCTGATTTGTTTTGCGGTATGAAAAGCCCGGGTGTTTGTCCCGGGCTGATGCTACTATGAACATTATATGGAAACGGGCCCGCGAATCATAAACCAGTGTTACCTCCAGGTCACATACGCGCCAGCGGAGAGCACCAGGCTTACCAGAGACATCAACGCAATGTAAATGCTCGCCTTTTTCATGAAAATAGCCTCCTTGTGGAAGGACTCTATCATTCGCTAGTAGATAGGCTATTTTCGCTTCGCTACCATTACAGGAATGGCGCGGGCCCGTTGTCCTCATTCGGTCGCCATCTTGGCGTAGAGCGGGATCTTGCGGTTGATCGCGTCCAGCGTGGCCCGCTCGATGGAGAACGCTTCATCGGCGCCCATCTCGGCCGCGCCGACCAGCACGATGGAGTTGTTCGGGTCGCCCGTGAATTCCATCAGCACCATGCAGATCGGGATGGGCATGCTGGTGATGCGCTTCACCGCCATCAGTGAGAACAGGTCGTCCCGCCCCAGAAAATGGTTCACCGCGGCCAACACGGCCTGCGCGATGCACAGGTGCCGCTGCTTCTCGGTGTTATAGGAGGAGGCGCTGCCATCAAATGATAGATCGCCGTACTTCAGTGTGACGGTGATCGAATAGCTGTCCTCCTCGCGGCTCTGCATCACGCGCCCGCAGCGCAGGCGCGGCAGATGAATGTCGTCGATATCGATGTCCGGCTCCGGATCGGGGCTTGAAATCGGGTTCTCCTTCATCTGCGCGACGGAGATCAGCCGATGATCGATATCCAGATCAAAAAACGAGAACAGCGCCGAGCGCACGTCTCGAACGACCTGCTTCACATTGCGCGCCGAATCGGCCAGCACATGGATCTCGCGAATTTCGCCCTTCTCGTCCATGGTGACCTTGGCGGAAAACACGCCGGATAGGTTGTTGATCAGATTGCGATAGCGCTCCTCCAGCGGATACGCATGCGCGACTGGTTGCTGATGATCCATACAATATCCCCCCTGCTCATCGTGATAGATGTGGATAAAAAACACCGACCGAACACGACAATTTGTTTGGCCAGCGGAGGGTTTATTCATTTTTGGCAGAAAAATGGTTTATTTGTGCCCATTATATAGCATAAAAATGCATAATGCAATACCAATTGCCAATTTATGCTAAAAAAATGCAAGCGTTATTTTCGTGCGTTTTCATGGAAATCACACGCGATTCGTTATATAATAGGCGGAGATATGTGTGGCGGCCACAGCGGGCGCCGGGAAGAGGATCATTATGGACTGGATGCAGCTGACGGTGCTCACCACCACGGCGGGCTCGGAGATCGTGTCCGATATGCTGATACAGGCGGGCTCGAGCGGCACCATGATCGAGGATCGTGCTGATGTGCAGATCAACCAGCGCCTGGAGGGGCAGTGGGATATCATCGATGAGGCGATTGCAAAGAACATGGCCGAGGACGTGCGCGTAACCGGGTATTATCCTGCCGATGCGAACATCGAGCAGCTGACCCAACAGATCCGTACGCAGATCGATGCGCTCAGGGCGATGGAGCTGGGGTTTGATCTGGGCAAGCTCGAATTGGAATCGGTCGGGCTGCAGGATCAGGACTGGGCAGAATATTGGAAGCGAGAATTCAAGCCGTTTCGGCTGGGCGAGCACATGCTGGTGGTGCCCAGCTGGACACAGCCGGATGTGAGACCGGGCGACCATATCATAAGGATCGATCCGGGGATGGCGTTTGGCACGGGCACGCATGAGACCACCGCGCTGTGCACGGCGCTGGTGGAGCAGTATATTCATCCGGGCGACAGTGTGATCGATGTGGGCACCGGCACGGGCATATTGGCCATCGCTGCGGCGCACATGGGTGCGCGTGGTATTCTGGCGATTGATATTGATCCGACGGCTGTGCGCGTGGCGCAGCAGAACGTACGGGAGAATGGCATGGAAACGCAGATTCGCTGCGAGCAGGGCGACCTGCTCGAGACGGTCAAGCAACAGGCCAATGTGGTGATCGCGAATATCATCGCGGATGTGATCATCGGGATCGTGAAGCCGGTGCGTGCGCGGATTCTGGATGGCGGGCTGTTCATCTGCTCGGGGATCATTCGGGAGAAGCGGGACGAGGTGATCGCGGCGCTGGAGCAGGCCGGCTATCATCAGCTGGATGTGCGCGAGCGCGGCGAATGGGTGGCCATTGCGGCCAGAAAGTGATACGACTATGCATCGATGTTTGGTTTCATCCATCCCGGACGAGGGGGCGCTGCTGACGCTGAGCGAGGCAGAGGCGCAGCATGCACTGCGCGTGCTGCGCATGAAGCCGGGCGCGCGGGTGCAGTTGACCGATGGAAAAGGGGCGCTTCATTGGGGCGAGCTGATGGACGATGGGCGGGTGAAGGTGCTCCATCCCTGCGAGGGCACCGAGCCACCCATTCAGCTCACGCTGTATCAGGGGCTGCCCAAGTTTGACAAGCTGGAGCTGATCGCGCAGAAGGTCACGGAGCTGGGGGTGACCCGCATCGTGCCCGTGCGCATGAGCAGGTGCGTGGTCAAGCTGTCCGCGGCAGATGGCGAGAAGCGACGCGAGCGCCTGATGCGCATCTGCCAGGAGGCCGCCAAACAGTGCGGACGCGCGCAACTGCCCGAGGTGTTGGCGCCTGTGGATTATAGGGATGCACTTGATTTGATGCGAATGGAGCAGCTGTGCCTGATGGCATGGGAGGAGGCAAACGGCATGAACCTCTCGCGCATGCATGAGCAGTACCCAAGTGCCGAGCGCATCGGGCTTGTGATTGGGCCGGAGGGCGGCATCTCATCCCAAGAGGCCAGTTCTGCGCAGCAGGCGGGCGCGCAGCATCTCACGCTCGGGCCGCGCATTTTGCGCACCGAGACGGCCGCCATCGCCGCGAGTGCGGTCATCATGAATCTATGGGGGGATCTATGAGTTCCATTGCGTTTCACACGCTGGGCTGCAAGGTGAATCAATACGATACACAGGCCATGCGCGAATTGTTTGAGCGAGCGGGCTATGAGATCGTGGATTTTCACGGGGCTGCCGACATATATATGATCAACACATGCACCGTCACGGGCACGGGGGATGCCAAATCCATGAAGCTGATTCGGCGCATCCACCGCGAGCACCCGAATGCGGCGCTGATTGTGTGCGGCTGTCTGGCGCAGAGGGATGCGGCGCGGGTCAGCCTGCCCGGCGTGCGGCTGGTGCTGGGCGTGAAGCATCGCGCGCAGGTGGTGCAGCTGCTGGAGCGCGCGCTTCGTGAGGATATGTTGGTGAACGCGGTGGACGATCAAGCCGACTGGACATTTGAAACGCTGAGCGTCACCCGCCATGAGGGCAAGACCCGCGCCGTGATGAAGATCCAGGAGGGATGCGACCGCTATTGCGCGTATTGCATCATCCCGTATGTGCGCGGGCCGGTGCGATCCATGCCGCTGTGCGAGGTCATCAATGAGGCGCAGCACCTGGCCGATGAGGGCTATCAGGAGCTGGTGCTGACCGGGATCCATCTGGCGTCCTATGGGCGGGGCACGGAACACGCGCTGGTGGATGCGATCCGCGCTGTGCAGCAGGTGCCGGGCGTGGTCAGGATCCGGCTTGGCTCGCTTGAGCCGCCGTTGATCACGGACGAATTTGTGCAGGCGATCTTGCCGATGGACAAGCTGTGTCCACAGTTTCATCTGTCCATGCAGAGCGGCAGCGCGGGCGTGCTTGGGCGCATGAAGAGGAGGTATTCGCCGGATGAGTATCTCTTGGCGGCGCGACGCTTGCGAAGGGCCTTCCCCGGTTGTGCCATCACGACCGACGTGCTCACCGGCTTTCCGGGGGAGACGGACGAGGAGGCCAATGAGACGCTCGCATTCGTGCAGGAGGTGGGCTTCGCGCGGATCCATGTGTTTCCATACTCCAGGCGTGCGGGCACGGTGGCTGATGCATTGCCCGATCAGGTGCCCGAGCAAGTCAAGCGCGAGCGTGCGCATCAGCTGATCGAGCTTGGGAACCAATTGGAAACTTTGTACGTCAAATCATTGCTTGAAACCGTGCAGGAGGTGTTGTTTGAAACGACGCTTTCGGACGGGCTGTGTGAAGGCTATGCGCGCCAATATGTGCGCGTGCTGGCCGCGGCGCAGCCGGGGGAACGAAAGCAGATCCGCATCACATCCACCGAGGGCAGCACGGCCTATGGCATCGAGGTTTGAGGGAAGGAAGTGAACAGGGCTTGGATGACTGCATCTTCTGCAAGATCATCGATGGACAGATCCCATCCACCAAGGTGTATGAGGACGATCGGGCGCTGGCGTTTTTGGACATCAACCCGCAGGCGCCGACGCACATCGTTGTCATCCCCAAGGCGCACATGCGAAACATCCTGGAATGCGCCGCGCGCGAGGATGATCTGCTGGGGTATCTGATGGGCTTGGTGGCTCAATTGGCCAAGGATCAAGGCCTGGCGGACAAGGGGTTTCGGGTCATCACCAATTGCGGTGAACATGGCGCGCAGAGTGTGGAACATTTTCACATTCACCTGCTTGGGGGCGCACAGCTAAATGGCAAGATGGGATGAAATGTGGCGTTTTCGCCAAATACTTTCCGTAAATGTCACATTCAGTTCGGTGAAGTTTTGATTTTACGGCTTGACGGCATACATACGTTGCGGTATAATTACTCTTGCGGCGACCCCATGCTGCAATTGGCCTAACCGCCAGCAATCGCGAGGGGAGGGAAATACTGTGTCAGAAGTACGGATTAAGGAAAATGAATCTCTGGAATCTGCATTGAGAAGATTCAAGCGCATCACGGCTCGCTCGGGCATTCTCGCAGAAGCCAGGAAAAGAGAGCATTATGAAAAGCCCAGCGTGAAGCGTAAGAAGAAGGCTGAGGCCGCTCGTAAGCGCAAGTATTAAGTCTTTCTTTGCGGGCTCTCCTCCAGATTGATGGATGAGAGCTCGTTTTCTTCATTTCGTCACCATTCATTTTACACACATTTTTTGATATACTATAATGATATACATCCGCACCGCATGCATTCTGCGCGGTCGGAGAAATTCCTATTGTTGCGCCATGCGTGTTGCATGCTGCGTTCGATATGGTGTTTGTAGCATCTATATAGGCAAGAGGAGCGATCATTCATGCAATATGGCATCCTTCTTTGGCCGCACATGAACAATCGATATCAGGACGCAATCAAGCCGCTCGGGCTCAGCGAGCTTTCGCTGGTGCTGGGTGATGCGGATGTTGCGCCCCGCCATGAATCCATTGCGGGCGTGGATGCGATTTGTTTTGAAAGCGCGCTATCTCCGGATGAAATCATACCCAAGCTGGCGGACCTGGCGCATCTGTATCTATTGCTTCAGATGAATGCGGACGGCAGCTTCATTCCGCTATCCTCCGGGCGCAGTCCTTATCTGGGCGCGGATCTGCCCAGCGTGCTCAAGTACAAGGGCAAGACCAACGAGGTGTTCACCCACTATCTGATCAATATGGCGCTATATGCCAGTGCGTTTGCGGACGCGCCCGTGCGGCTGAAGTTGATCGATCCCATGTGCGGACGCGCTACGGCGCTGTTTGACGCCGTCAATCGCGGCTGGGATGCGTTTGGCGCGGATCTGGATCGTGCGGACATCCATGAGGCGGACGTGTTCTTCAAGCGCTATCTGACCTTCCATAAATTCAAGCACACCACCAAGGAAATGAGCATGACACTCAAGGGCAAGCGCTCCTTGCTGAGGAAGCAGTTCCGCTTTGCCAATGCGCCAGAGGCATTCAAGGCGGGTGATATGCCCGAGCTGTCGCTGATCTGCGCAGATGCGGCGGACGCGCTATCTGCATTCCCGCGCAAGTCGTTTCATCTGGCGGTGATGGATCTGCCCTATGGCGTGCAGCACTCGGCCGCCACCAGGGGCAAGCCCGAATCGGTTGAAAAGCTGCTTTCGCGGGTGCTGCCCGCATTGCGGGAGAGCCTGCTGCCGGGTGGTGCAGTGGCGATCTCGTTCAATGTGCACAACCTGCCGCTGACTCAGGCGCGTGCGCTACTCTCAGATGCCGGCTTTGATGTGATGCAGGGCGGCGCGTTCGATGGACTGTCCCACTGGGT
>JAJDGF010000049.1 GCA_030265545.1 Eubacteriales bacterium OttesenSCG-928-N13 | reverse complement strand
GATTTTGCCGAGGATTCACTAGGCTATATCGATTGCGCGAACCCCAGATCCTGCTATCCGGAGAGCAAGCGCGCGGCCGAGACGCTGTGCGTCAGCTACGCAAAGCAATATGCGGTTGATGCGCTGATTGCGCGTCCCTGCCATGTGTATGGTCCCACGATCACCGATGAGAACAGCCGCGCGGACGCGCAGTTCCTTCGCAATGCGCTGGACGGGCAGAACATCGTGATGAAGAGTGCCGGTTCGCAGGTGCGCAGCTATCTATATGTGTCGGACGCGGCGGCGGCGATGCTGCATCTGCTGGTGCATGGGGAGAGCGCTGCGGCGTACAACCTGGCGAATCCCGATTCCGTCATGAGCATCCGCGAATATGCGCAGTTGCTGGCCGATTGCGCGGGTGTTGAGCTGCGTACAGAGCTGCCGAGTGACGTGGAATTGGCCGGCTTTTCCAAGGTCACGCGCGCTACGTTCGATGTGAAAAAGCTAATGAACACGGGATTCGTGCCGCAGTATGCGCCCGAGCTGGGCGTGCGGCAGATGATTGAGATATTGCGGAATGTAACGCCCGTCAAATGACACGCATCAGGAGGGAAAGGCACATGTCGAAGCTACCGTATCAGGATCAATCGCTTGATTTTAAGGCGCGCGCGAAGGATTTGGTGTCCCGCATGACGATCGATGAGAAGGCATCGCAGCTGCGCTATGATGCGCCCGCAGTCGATCGCCTGGGCATCCCCGCGTACAACTGGTGGAATGAGGCGCTGCATGGCGTGGCGCGCGCGGGCACGGCCACCGTGTTCCCGCAGTCGATCGCGCTGGCCGCGATGTTTGATGGGGATATCATGGAGCAGGTGGGCGACGTGATCGCCACCGAGGGTCGCGCGAAGTATAATATGTACGCCGCGCAGCAGGATCGAGACATCTATAAGGGGCTGACGTTCTGGTCACCCAATGTGAACATTTTCCGCGATCCGAGATGGGGCAGAGGGCACGAGACCTATGGAGAGGATCCCTATCTGGCGGGCGAGCTGGGCAAGCGGTTCGTATTGGCGCTGCAGAAAAAGGACGCGCATGGCCACCTGAAATCCGCTGCCTGCGCCAAGCATTTCGCGGTGCATTCCGGGCCCGAGAACCTGCGGCATGAGTTTGATGCCGTGGTCAGCCAGAAGGATCTGTGGGAGACCTATCTGCCTGCGTTCGAGGTGCTGGTCAAGGATGCCCAGGTGGAGGGCGTGATGGGCGCCTACAACCGCACAAACGGCGAGCCCTGTTGCGGCTCCAAGACGCTGCTTCGGGATATTCTGCGGGACAAGTGGCAGTTCGATGGCTATGTCACGTCCGACTGCTGGGCGATCCGCGATTTCCACGAGTATCACAAGGTGACCGCCACCATGCAGGAATCGGCGGCGCTGGCGCTCGAAAATGGCTGCGATATCAACTGCGGAAACACCTACATCCACATGATGAGCGCCTATCACGAGGGGCTCGTGACGGAGGAGCAGATCGATGAGGCCTGCATCCACGCGATGACCACCCGCATGCGGCTGGGGATGTTTGATGAAGATTGTGAGTTTGACGGCATTGGCTATGACCAGAATGTCGCGCCCGATCATATTGCGCTGGCGATTGATGCCGCGCGCAAGAGCATGGTGCTGTTGAAGAACGACGGCACGCTGCCGTTGGATACAAACAGACTGAAGTCTGTTGCGGTGGTTGGGCCGAATGCAGACAGCCGCGTGGCGTTGATGGGCAATTATCACGGCACGGCGGACCGTTATGTCACCGCGCTTGAGGGGATCGCATCTCAGCTGGAGCCGATGGGCGTGCGCATCAATTATTCGGTGGGCTGCGAGCTGCATATGGACAGGAGCGAGAACTTGGCGCAGCCGGATGATCGCATTACCGAGGCGGTGGCGGTGGCGCAGATGAGCGATCTGGTGATCGCGTGCCTGGGTTTGGATGAGACGATCGAGGGAGAGGCGGCCGATCTGGAGGGAGACATCGCCTGCGGAGACAAGCTGAATTTGGATCTGCCCAGGCAGCAACAGCTGTTGCTGGAGAAGCTGCTGGAGACCGGCAAGCCGGTCATTCTGGTGCTGATGACGGGCAGCGCGATGGCGATCAATCTGGCAGATGAGCGCTGCGCAGGAATCGTGCAGGCCTGGTATCCGGGCGCACGCGGAGGGATCGCGCTGGCCGATCTGCTGCTGGGCAAGGTGAGCCCGTCCGGCAAGTTGCCTGTGACATTCTATCGCTCCACCGATGACCTGCCTGAGTTCACCGATTATGCGATGAAGAACCGTACCTATCGCTATTTCGAGGGCAGCCCGCTGTATTCGTTCGGGTATGGGTTGAGCTATGCGGATGTGCAGATGGACAAGGCGGAGCTGCTGGAGCAGGCAGCAGATGGATCGGTTCGTGTTTGCGCCACGATCAGCAACCATTCGGGCATCGCGGCCGATGAGGTCGTGCAGGTGTATGTGAAGAACCTGACCAACCCGCTGGCCGTGAAGCAGCACAGCCTGTGTGCGTTCGCGCGGGTGCAGCTGGGCGCGCATGAGACGGTACAGCAGGAGCTGAGCATCCGTCCAGAGGCATTCATGGTGGTGGACGAGGACGGAAACCGCAATGCGTGCGCGGATGAGTTCACACTGTTCGTGGGGTTCTCGCAGCCGGACGCGCGAAGTGTGCAGCTGATGGGGAAGAAGCCCGTGGAGCTGTCTATCAAACGAGGATAAGATAGGGGAGTCGATATCATGAGTGAACTTGGTGCGCTGCCCAATGTGGGTAAGGTGCTGGAGAGCAGCCTGAATCAAATCGGCATCGAGACACCCGAGCAGCTGCGGGAAATGGGCGTGAAGCAGGCGTTCATTCGCATTCGCGCGCAGGTGGATCCGGGCGCGTGCGTGCAGATGCTGTATGGCCTGCAGGGCGCGGTGGACGGTATTCCTGACAAGCTGCTTTCAAGCGAAGTTAAGCTGGATTTGCGGATGTTCTTCAAATCATTGTAGCCACATATCAAAAACAGACATCGGTCTGTTGTTGCCCTAGTTGACCGTATGTGCATATTCTTGTTTGGAAAAAGGAACCACTAGGAAAATGCGTTCGTCCAACCTACACAAAGATAAATACATTGGAGGATGATACCCATGAAACGTACCTCATTTCTTGCCTTGATCCTGGCGCTGGCGCTCTGCCTGATCGCCATACCGGCGACGGCGGCGCACTCGCCTGAGAAGCTGCTTCGTTCGATCGAATCGCTGGCCGAAGAGGGCGGCATCCTGAACTGCGATTTTCAGGTGAAGAGCAGCACCATCGATGAGATCATTGATGAGCTGGGCTCGCCCAATCGTTCTAACTATGTGAAGTCGGCGCATGGCACCTATGCCACGTTCTCCTCGGACAATGTGGTTGTGGGCTATGGCAAGGGCGATCAGGTGTTTGAACTTCGGAGCTATTCCAAGCGCCTGCATGTGATCACGGAACGCAACGTGACCACCTACTTTGGTGAGCCGGACCATACATCCTCGCTGGATGGACAACGCATCATCAGCTATGTGCTCAATGACGAATTCAACGTGAAGTTCGTGTTTGATACCAAAAACGCGGATGCGCCGCTGAATCACTACAATGTGATCTGGCTGGAGGGCACGGAGAACGACATGGCAGGCGATCACGGCCGCAACTGGTAATTAAGCATTGCAACTGGTAATTAAGGCATCGCAACTGGTAGTAGAGCACCGGAACCGGTAATTGAACATCGGAAACGGCAATCGAACTTCGGGAACCATTGATCGATAGGGGATGGCGATGGAGCCATCTCCTTTTTTGTACCAAAGTCGCTTATAAAAGACCGAAGTCTGTAATTGAAGAATGATCGCTCAAATGAGATTGTGTCCAGAACCATCATAAATTTCACTAAACAGACCGAAGTTTGTAATGAGACACAGAAAAAGACGATTTCTGCTGCGAAAAATGTGAGCGAGAAACACAGACTATGGTCTGTTATGATGAATTTTGAGGACATTGAACTGTGATTTGGTGCAAAAACAAGAACGTGTAACGTGGCATGTAACCAGAAATAATCGTAAAATGACCAGAAATGGTGTGAAAACACTGGAATACTTAAAGTGGCCTAAAGCATAGTATGGGAAGACGGATACATGGGAGAATGTGAAAGTTCACACAAATGTAACGAGAAAACAGGTAATTTCCATGCAAAGTCCAGTTTTATTGGTTGTAATGTGATCCAAATTATGGTATCATATGCGTAGACTATGATATTATGCTAGGAATGGGCGAGAACAAGAGTGTGCGAGAGGAAGGATGACCAAAATGAAAAAAACGAAAAAACTAATCGCTCTGTTACTAATTATTCAACTGTTGTTTGCACAGGTGGGCTTTGCGCTTGTGCAGGACTCCTCAGACGAACCGCAGAAGAATGAGTCTTCTGAGTCGGCTGAGAAGAAAGAAAAGAAAAAAGAAGAAAAAGAAGAGAAAAAGGAAGAAAAGAAGGAAGAGCCTGAGAAGGCACCTGAAAAGGAGCCGGAAAAGCCTTCTTCCGACGAAAGCAAGAAGAGTGAAGATAAGTCTGAAGATGATGGACAGGTCGTCATTGAAGAGCAACTTCTTCCTATAGAAGCTCCCTCGATCCTGTCTGAGGATAGGGAAAAGGAATCGATTAAAGTGAGCGTAACGGTTGCATCCGAGCCGATTGGCTTTGGCCACATAAGGGAGACCGGCGAAATTGTTGAGCCGCTTGAGCCAGAGGAGCTGCTCGAGTTGCAGGGCGTTGACATCCTGCTAAGCATCCGTCATGAGGGCGATGTGCTGATGGAAGGAACGCCTGTCACCATCACCGCTGAGATCACCGGCATACCGGAAGATGTGAAGTATCGCTTGCAGTGGCAAAACGACATCTCAGGCAGCTACGCAGACGTGTCTGGCGAGACGGGTTCGTCTGTGACATTCGCGGCCAATAATGAAAATGTTACATGCAATTGGCGCGTTGTGATCTGGGCGAGCAAAGCGTAGGAATCGATAAATTCAACAGAATTTGAGAGGTTATGAATATGCGCAATACGATGAACCTGAAACAAACAAAGAAAATCCTCGCCTTGCTTATGGCAATGCTGATGGTTGTGAACTCCATGCCGTTTACCGCATTGGCGAGCTCCGACTCATCGCTAACGTCTGGCACAGTCAAAGTCGGACCGCTGGTACCATCTTCTGACGAAGCAGAACCGACCGTTACCCCAACGCCCAGCAAGGCGTGGAAAATGGGTGACTGGATCAAAGCTGGTGAAACACGCACCTATAAGAACAAAGAATATCGTTGCGTTGTGTCGCATAGTGCGTTCTTTGTTCCTAGCATCTCGATCTTCTTCTGGCGCTCCGCCAGAAAAAGTGGGGATACCTGGAGCAAGCCCGATGGTGAGGTTGACAATTACCAAGTGGGCGAGACGGTTGAATATGATGGCAAGCTTTGGGTCAGCGACGAGGCTGACAATGAAGCGAAACCCGGTGACGCAGGCTGGACGGAGGTCACTGGGGATGATAACGTAGATGATACAACAGATGATACAACAGATGATGTGGTTCCGACCGATGTCGGTAGCGGATCATCCAATCGCTCTGATGGGTCCCCCTGGATTGTTGACGAAGATGTCAAGGCGGGGGATATCCGCGAGTACAATGGGATAGAGTACCGTTGTGATCAGGATCATACCACACAGGCTGGCTGGGAACCGAACAATACGCCCGCGCTGTGGACGGTTGTTCATAACGATTGGGATCCGTGGGTTCTGCCCACACACAATGAGAATGCCTACGATGAGGGTGCAAAAGTCACCCATGCTGGCAAGAAGTGGATCAGTGACTATTCGGCGAACGTATGGGAGCCTGGCGTCTTTGGCTGGTCTAGTGCATCTGGCGAAGGCGAATCTGACGATGTCGTAGTGGATGATGTCGACACATTTGGCGTCACCTATAACGTGAATGAGTTGCCCGAAGGCTTTGAGTTGCCGACGGACCCCAACGCATATAAAGAAGCCGATACAGTGCAAGTCGCAGCCGTGCCCGAAATTGACGGGTATGTGTTTGATGGTTGGCTCTACGATGGTCAAGTTGTGACCGAATTCAATATGCCGGCGAACAATGTCATCCTCGCAGGTGTGTTTATTCCTTCCGGTACGGACATGGCTGATCTCACAGCGCTTCCTCTTCAATACAACGTTCGTTATTATGACGACGCATCCATGAGCGATGATAACCTCGTATATGAAGAGGCCGTCATTGAGAACACCTTGGCCGTCGGCCCGAGTGCAAACCCAACATCCGATGCGGGGCGCTTCGTGGGCTGGTATACCGAGCAGGGCGACGCGTTCCATCCAGGACGCAATGTCATTACTGAAGACATGAATCTGATCGCCCGTTTTAACGACAATCAGTTCCAAGTCGTGTTCCTGAACGCTGACAGCAGATCCGAAATGAAGACGCTGACGGTGGAGAAGGGGAATGCGATTGAGAGCGATGAATTCCCGACGCCCGATCACGATATCGACAAGACATTCATTGGCTGGGTCATCGATGGCACCAATGAAACATTTGAAAAAAGCACCATTGTGGAGCAGGATTATGTCCTGAGTCCGGTGCTCGTTTCCAATGCGACGCTGATGTTCATCACAAATGGTTCGGAAGTGGATTCGCAAGCAGGCCCTGAAGGCGTGTTTGTTCCCACCAAGCCGGCAAACCCGACCAGAGTCGGTTATGACTTTGCATACTGGGCGACCTCTCAGATAGATGAATATGATGAGACGCAGCCGGGCGAGTATTCCTTTGATCAAGCGATCACAGGTACCGTTGTGGTGTATGCGGTTTGGAAACCGACCAAGGTCGATTACATTCTGAACTATTGGGTCGAGAAGTACAACACGGTTTCGCCCCAAAACCCGATCACCAGCAACAGCACGAGTGATTATGATCTGATTTATACCAAGGTGATGAATGCACAGAGCGGCGACAACCTGAATGGCGCCGTGGCAGGTTCAGTGCTCACCTTTACGCAGGACGATGTCGCTTTCCTGAACAGCAACTATACCAGTTCTGATGCAGCAAAGAACGTGCTTAACTATGCGGACTTTGCCCACAGCACGACGGTCACGGTTTCCGGACAGGGAACTACCACCATCGATGTGTTTTACAACCTCATTGAGTTTGAGTTCAGGTTCAATCCTGCGCCGGTAAAGCTGAACGCAAAAGCGGTTGCAACCGATTATATGATTGCGCTCAAGAATGGGGATGTGTATACAGGCGAAGCAGGCAAGAGCTATACGTATTCTGCCAAGTTGAAGCTTGGCCAGGATATCACGGAAATCTGGCCGGTGGAAGCGAAGTGCACCAATGATGCCGAGACGAGAGTGTTCATTAACTGGTCCAGCTTCCATGGCCTTGCGGCGATAACCGTATCGCGCGAATATATCAATGCTGCGATGTATGGCTCTGGCCTATACGCCAGGAGCGGTCGCGTTGATGAGAATAAGCGCATTGGAACGATTCAGGTTGTCTATAACAAAGGCAAGTACTTTGAGAAGCGCTACTATTTCACGGAAGTGCTGGATCAAGAAGCAGCCGCAGGTTATGCGACGAGCGTTACCGGCCCCTATGTCAATTGGAAGGGCATTGTGTATGAATTTGCGCGCAGCAGCAAGGAGAGCGCACAAACCAGCGATCCGATGAAGTACGCCAAAGGATGGCCAGGCACTTCGATTGCGGGATTTGAGAGCATCCTCAACTCGACGGAGAAGAACACGCCCTTCATCAGCACCAATTATCAGAAGGTTTACTCGGTCGATGATACCAATGCGATGTATGAGAATCTCGCGAATGATCCCCACAACATCAATGCAATTCACTATTTCATGCCGCGTAAGAGCTTTGACTTGACGCTGAACCTGGGAACGGGTCGCTTTGCGGACGATGCGGATCTGTCTGGCTATCAGCAGGCGGGCAGCAATGCGGTCTATAAGAATTCCTTCAGATATGAAGAGACCATTTCGATCCCGACTGCTGAGCCGCAAATCAATGGCTCCGTGTTCGAGGGTTGGTATTGGGATCGATACTTCACGCAGAAGTATGATGGCTCCGACATGACGATGCCCAGCAACGCGATGGTTCTGTATGCGCGCTATGTTGGCGTTGACCATGCCATCACCTATTACCAGGATGAGGCCAAATCGAGCACACTGGCGACAGTTACCTATAATAATGGTGAGCTGATTGGTTCCATCTGGAGCGATAGCACCTATCAGAACGGCAGCAATGTCGGTGACAATGGCATTCTGAGCGGTTGGTATTACCGTGTGAATGGCATGCCGGTCATGCTCTCCGAAGACATGCCCGTGATGCGTAGCTACGATGTCTTCCCCAAATGGCAAGACAAACCCTATGTCGTGACGTATGTTGACAACCTAACAACGGGCAACACCGGCACAGCAGAGGTGGCCAGCTACCAAATCAACCCGGGCAACAAGAATACGCTGGCGCAGCACTACTATTATCAGCCTGAGGCGCCGAGCAATCCTGGCTATGTGTTTGCTGGCTGGTATACCATGGGTGTTTCTGACAAGATGCAGAAATTCACCACCGGCACGCGCGTGAACAAGGACTTGCTTGTGTTCGCTGTGTGGGGCATTGAGCTGAAGTATCAGTCGAGCAATGCCAAAGCCGGTACCGTTACGGTCTCTTCTGAGATCGTGACCCCGACTGTTGCCAACGAAAATAGGATTTTGCCGTCGCCGAGCGGATCTGTGGCGATTGAGAATCCTGGCTATACATTCGTAAATTGGACCTGCAAGAACGATAGCAGCTTCGCGGCCATTGATGATGAGAATCTCATCAATGTCAAGCAGAATGATGGCATGTATGTGCCTGCGACTTATATTGCTAACTTCGTTGAAAACAGCAACGTCGAGTACAATTATGTGGTTGTGACTGACAAGCAGGCAGGGGAGACCAAGGGCGGCAGCGTCTCGCGGTCGACCGAGAGCATCGCACCTGCGACAGGAACACCGAAGGGCGCAACCGCGACCGCGAATGATGGCTATACATTCGTGGGCTGGACGAGCGATGTGGAAGGCACAGCATCTGTCAATGCAGCTGCCTTGATGACACCTGCTCGCACCAACAATCTATATACTGGCGCGACGTACTATGCGCAGTTTGAGTCGATCCCCTACAAAGTGACGTATGAGCTCGACGAAAATGGCGCTGCTCCGAGTGGTTTCTCGGCGCCTGTGGATGACGAGACCTATATCGTGAATGATACTGTGACCGTGAAATCGGCGCAGAGCTTTGCTGGGTATGAGTTCAAGGGCTGGTTCTATGGAACTGAGGCCGTGACCAGCTTTGATATGCCTGCGAGCGATGTCACGCTGAAGGCGCTGTATGCAGAGATGGATGCAGTGGAGATCCAATATGTTGTTGCGACCAATGGCAGTGCAGCGAACACATTGGGCGGCACGGTGAGCAATCAGATCAGCATTGTCAAGCCGGTGACGGAAGAAGTGGCGAGCTCCACCGCAGCAGCGAATGCTGGCTACGAGTTCGTTCAGTGGACATCGGACGAAGCGGGGAATATCTCGGTTTCGAACAATGCCATGCTGACACCCGAGCGCAAAGATGGGCTGAACGTTGGCGCAACCTATTATGCACAGTTTGTGGCCATCGATTATACCGTGACCTATGAACTGAGCGGAGGCGTGAATCCGGAAGGATACGTAGTGCCGCAGGATCCCAATACCTATAACGTAACAGAAGACGTGACAGTGAGAGAGGTTCCGGAGATCACCGGCTATGAATTCACTGGCTGGTTCTATGACGGAAATGATGTGGGCAACTTCGCCATGCCAGCAGATCACGTAGTATTGACAGGTACATTCGCGGAGAAGGCACCTGTGGAAATCGAATACGTGGCCGTGACAATCAACGGTGAAAATGGCGGCACGGTGTCTCTGGGCAGCGAGAGCGTCTCGCCTGTGACGGGTGATCCCCAGGGATCGATCGCGACGGCGGAGGCTGGCTACAAGTTCATCGGCTGGTCGCTGAGCGCGGATGAGGGGACCTCGCTGACAACCGAAGAGAAGCTCGTCCCCGGACGCAACAATGGCGTGTATGAAAGTGCGACCTACTATGCACAGTTTGTCGAAGAAGATGTCGTGGCAATCGTGTACGAGGTCGTGACCGTGGGCGGGAAAGAGAACAAGATCGGTGGCAGCCTGGTAGGCTCGAACGAGATCTTGGCCCCCGCAACCGGCATCGCGCAGGGCGCGCGTGCACAGGCCGCGGATGGCTATGAGTTCATCGGCTGGAAGACCAGCATCGATGATGCGGACGTGTTCTCGACAGATGCACATCTGACGCCGGCGCGCGTTGGTGGATTGAATGTGGATGGCACATATTATGCGCTGTTCAGTGCGATCCCATATCGCGTGACGTATGAACTGGCAACGGACGTGGTGTCGGCGGACTATATACTGCCGGAAGACGACAATACCTATTACGTGTCTGACAGTGTCGACGTCGAGGATATTCCGAACATCGCAGGCTATGAGTTTGTGGGTTGGAACGACGGAACTGAGAAGGTCGAAGAGACCTTTGAGATGCCGGCGAGCGACGTAGTACTCAAGGGCGAATTCATGGCGATCAACTACCGCGTGACGTATGAACTCGCAACGAATGTGGTGCCGGCAGGCTATACCGTGCCGGAAGATGAGAATACCTATATCGTGGCAAGTGATGTCACCTTGAAGGATATTCCGAATATCGACGGCTATGAGTTCTCAGGCTGGAAAATCGGATCTGCGGATGCGGATGCAACCTTTAAGATGCCTGCTGAAGACGTGGTGATCACGGGCGAATTCACTGCGATTCCCTACCGCGTGACGTATGAGCTGACCACGGCTGTGAAGCCGGCGGGCTATGAAGTGCCGAAAAATGATGCTACCTATCACGTAACAGATTCGGTGAATATGGAAGCGGCACCGAACTATGATGGTTATGTGTTCACTGGCTGGCTGTATAATGACAACGAGGTGGGCGACACGTTCGTCATGCCGGTGGGCGATGTGGCATTCAAGGGCAGCTTCGAAGCGATCGATTATACCGTGTCGTATGAGCTGACCAGCGATGTCAAACCGGCCGACTATGATCTGCCGCAGAGCGAGATCTATCATGTGACCGATGGTGTTACCCTGGCAACTGTGCCGGAGATCGAGGGCTACACATTCAATGGCTGGCGCAGGGATGGAGCGACTGCTTATGACTTCGAGATGCCGGCCGGCGACGTGACGCTCACGGGTGAGTTCACTGCGATCCCGTACGGCGTGACATATGAAGTGGACGGCAAAATCCCGGCCGATTATGTAGCGCAGATGGATAACAAGACCTATTATGTGACGGACGATGTTACGCTGCTCGCAGCGCCGAACTTCCCGGGCTACAGATTCGATGGCTGGCTCATGGATGGGGCGCTCACCGGCGACTTCAAGATGCCCGCGAAGAACGTGACCTTGAAGGGCACATTCACGGCGATCGATTATACCGTGACGTACAGAGTATCTGGTGATATCCCGTCCGGTTATCTGCCGCCGGCTAGCGAGACCTATAATGTCTTCAACAATGTCACGGTGCAAGCGGCGCCCAGCCATGAAGGCTATGCGTTCAGCGGCTGGAAATATAACAATTTCGCAGCGAGTGCCTTCAACATGCCTGCGAGAGACGTGGTGATCGAAGGCAAGTTTGAGAAGATCACCATGTACGTGACATATGAGTTGCAGGAAGGCAGTGCAAGGCCGGAAGGCTACATCCTGCCGGTAGATACGAATGCCTATTATGTCACAAATCCTGTCAAGATCATGGAACAAGAGAATGTGCCGGGCTACAAATTCACCGGCTGGTTCCATGGAAATGATATCGTGAAAAGTTTCGAGATGCGCGGCAAAAATGAGACATTCACAGGCAAATTTGAAGCGATACCCTACACGGTGCAGTATAGCGTGAATGGTGATGTCCCGGCTGGCTACAAAGCCCCCGAGAATGACAATAACTATTACGTGACGGACACTCTCCCGATTGAGGATGCACCGAGCATCCCCGGCTACACATTCAATGGCTGGATGTATAAGGGCAATGCTGCCACAACCAGCATGGTTATGCCGCCAGAAGATGTGACACTCGTGGGTATGTTCACGCAGCTTGGCAATGTTGCAGTCAATTATAGGGCTGTGACGGGCGGCGTGGTGGACGATCAGAGCGGCGGCACGCTGTCTCTGAGCGGTGAAAGCCTGGAACCCGCAACGGGTATCGCAACTGGTTCGCTCGCGACTGCGAATGCAGGCTATGCGTTCCTCGGTTGGACATCTGATGAGGCGGGCGAGAACCTGGTCAAGGAAGATGCCATGCTCGTACCGGATCGCGAAGGCGGATTGAACGTTGGCGCGACCTACTATGCGCAGTTTGCCGAGTTGGAAAATGTGGCGATCAACTACGTGGCGGTGACCAAGAATGGCACTGACGGCGGCAGCGTGACCAGCCTATCTGAGAGCGTTGCTCCTGCGACGGGCACAGCCATCGGTTCGAGCGCGGATGCGGCGATCGGCTATAAGTTCGTTGGCTGGACTTCTGACGAAGACGGCGATGTAACACTGTCGAATGATGTGACATTTGCACCCGAGAAGGTTAATGGCTTGAATGTCTCGGCAACGTATTATGCGCAGTTTGTTGAGAATGATAAAGTTGTGGTTACGTACGTCGTTGTGACGGACGGCAATGCACAGAACAATGCCGGTGGCAATTTGTCGCGCGGCAGAGAAGATCTGGCACCCGCCACGGGCGACGCACTCGGATCGGAAGCGACAGCCGAAGATGGCTACACGTTCATCGGCTGGAAGACTGATCTGGCGGACGAGGGATTCCACTCGACGGATATGCTACTGACACCCAATCGCGTGGGCGGACTGAACGTGGATGGCAACTACTACGCGATG
>JAJDGF010000004.1 GCA_030265545.1 Eubacteriales bacterium OttesenSCG-928-N13 | reverse complement strand
GTTTCGGGACGATGTGGGCCGCATGATGACCAAGGGCATGGCGCAGGGCGCGCTGCTCGAGAGCAAGAACCAGGCGAAGATCATCGCCAACGCCTCGCGGTATCTGACGGGCGCGGCCAGGGATGGCGTGTACACCGGAATGACCAGCGACAACCGAAAAAGCTACACCACGAGCAACACCGCCACCGTCAACGTGGACAAGCTGGTGGTTCAGGACAAGCAGGACGTGCGCGCGCTGGCGCAGGAGATCGGCGTCGTGCAACGTCGGGCTGCGATGGGCATGGGAGGATAGCGGATGGCCGATTGGTTTCAGTTCAAGGACACCAGATCGACAGAGATGGGCGTGTATGTGACAACATACCCGCCCATTGCTTTGCCCGAGGAGCGCGTGGAGTTCGTGACTGTGCCGGGCAGGAGCGGGAGCTTGACCGTCACCGAGGGCGATTGCGTGTATGACGACATCACGCTGTCCGTGGAGTGCATGGTGCATGACCTGGGCACGCTCGATCAGATCAGCGGTTGGTTGCGCGGGCGCGGCGATCTGGTGCTGGGCAACCGGCCCGATACTTACTACAAGGCGCGCGTCGTCAACCAGATCGAGCTGGAAAAGATCGTGCGCGGGCGGCCACACAGGGCGTTCGCGGTGGTGTTCCGCTGCGTGCCGTTTCGATACCAATATCCCGCGTCGGAGGCCGTCGAGTTTACCGAATCCGGCAGCATGATGAACCCCGGCAACGTGTATGCCGAGCCGCTCATCACGATCACTGGCAGCGGCGAGATCGACCTGACCATCAGGGAAAGCACACTGCATTTAGAGGACGTGAGCGGCAGCATCACCATCGACACGGCTGCGCGGCTGGCATACAACGGGAGCATCAACCAGAGCTTCAAACTGACTGGCGACTGGCCCGTGATCCCGGTGGGCACATCCATGGTGGCTTGGACAGGCGGCGCCACGAAGGTGAGCATCTCCCCAAATTGGAGGAACATCTGATGGGCGAAATCTACGTCTATGAACCCAATGCCGAGGACCTCGATTGCATGGGCTGCTGCGGGGCGCTGACGCCCACAAGCTGCATCCACACCGAGGAAGCCAACGGCATGTCGGAAATCGAGCTCCAGCACCCCATCGACGAGCATGGGCGCTGGAGTTTTTTGTTGGACGGGTATCTGCTCAAATGCGAGGTGCCCGTGCGCACCACACCGGAGATTCAGGACGGCGCGCTGGTGACTACGGTCGAAAAATGGGTGGTGAAGTCCACCGCCTCCAAGGCCAGCCGCTATCTGTACAGCAAGGCGAAGAAGGGCAAAAAGAAAAAGCTGCTGCCCAAGAACCTGGCGCTGACGGTCGTCGCGAAAGGTGAATCCCGCCACAAGGTCAAGACCAAGAAATACGGCACCGGCTGGGTGGCGATTGGCGCGATCCAGTACACACTCACCGAGACCATCCCCAACAACCCGGAGGCCATCGAGCAGGTGGAGCCCGCGTGGAGCGTGCGGACACAAATGTTCCGCATCTACGACCACGAGGTCACCGATACAGGTGTGACCGTGCATGCGCGCCACATTTTCTATGATCTGCTCGGCAACTGCACCACCTACGACGGCGCGAAGGCCGCGCTGGCCTACAACCCGACAGCCATCGAGGCGGGCAACGGCCTTCTGGACGGCTGCGTATGCGAGCATGACTTTGAGTTCCACAGCGATATGAAGGACACGCGCGCCGCCGCGCACTGGACGCGCGTCAATCCGGTGTCCGCGCTGCTCGACCCGGACGATGGGCTGTGTGCACAATGGCAGGCGGAGATCGTGCGCGACGATTGGGACATCGTGGTGCTGCGGGAAGCTGGGTTCAATCGCGGCGTGCGCATCGAATACGCGAAGAATCTGCTGGGCGTGAAGTGCGAGGTGGACAGCACAGATGTCATCACGCGCGTGATTCCGGTCGGCCAGACAGCGAAAGGCGCTGTGCTGCTCATGGCCGGTTCCGCGCCGTGGGTGGACAGCCCCAAAATCAACGACTACCCCACCCCACACGTGTTCGTACTCGACCTGGGCAGCCAGGTCAAGGCCAAGAGCACCAAGTCCGCCGACGTGACCACCGCCCGGAACAAGCTGAAGGCCAAGGCACAGGCCAAATTCGACGACGAGGAATGCGACCTGCCCTCCGTCAGCCTGAAGGTGGATTTCCTGAACCTGGGCGACACTGAGGAGTATCGCGAATACGCACAGCTCGAATCGCTGTTTCTGTACGACCGCGTGCGCGTGCGGCATCCCGACCTGATGATCGACACGCTCTGCGAAGTGAAGCGCATGGAGTTCAACTGCCTGACCGGCAGGGCGGAGAAGATCGAGCTGGGATCGGTCAAGTTTCTGGCCAAGGCGCAGCCCATCGCCAAATGGCAGATGCCCAGCGGCATCAACGCGGGCATCAAGCTGGCGTGGGATTCCATCGATGCGCAGCTTCTGTGTACGGGCAGCGTGACAGCAAAGTCGCTGTCCGTGGGCGCTGTCGAGGAAGAAGCCATTTTGGATGGCGCGGTATCGCCGCCCAAGCTGTCTGAGGGGTTCTTTGAGGCTGACGAGATTCAGGCCGCCGTCGCGACAATTGCGCTGGCGAACATCACAACCGCCAACATCCAAAACGCCAATATCGATTGGGCCTCGATCACCAACCTGGCCACGCAGATCGCTACCATCGCGCAGGCACAGATCACCAGCGCGACGATTGAGCAGGCGAATATCGATTGGGCGGCCATCGCGACATTGAACACACAGATCGCCACCATCGCCGCCGCTCAGATCACGACCGCGAGCATCAACAGCGCCGACATCGATTGGGCCGAGATCGCGTCGCTGCAGGCGGGCATTGCGCAGATCGTGAACGCGAGGATCAGCGCCGCCGACATCGACTATGCCCGGATCAAGGATATGGTCACGGACAGTGCCATCATCACCACCGGCGCGGCAGGGCAGTTGTACATCAATCGATTGTGCGTGACCGAGGCCAACATGGTGTCGCTCACAGTTGGTGAACTGATGATCAAAGGCGAGGATGGCTTGTTCTACAAACTGACTGCCGGACCGGACGGTACGGTGACAACAGTCCCGGTGCAGGTGGAAGGTTCAAACGTCGCCGATGCCACGCTGTCGGGCTCCAATTTGATCGAGGACACGATCACCTGCCGTGAGCTGAACGTGGGCAGCATCTTCGCCGATAGCGCGATGATCGGCGCGATCCAAGCCGCGAACATCGACGTCAGCGACCTGTTCGCATCCAACACGTACACATCGGCGCTGCGAACCAGCATCATCCAATCCGACATCGGCTCCGCGCTGGACATCTCCAGCAACGAGGCCATTCTGCTCAAGGCAGACAAGTCCGCCGTAGATGGGCTCAGCACCACCATAGAGCAGTTGACGACGAGCATCACGATGGCGGTCAAGAGCGACGATCTGGAGCGGTATTTGCGAATGACCATTGATGGGCTGACCATCGGGCTGGCAGGGAACGCGATGTCGCTGCTGCTCACAAACGACAGAATCTCGTTCCGGCAGTCGGGCAACGAGCTGTCCTATTGGGCGGGCAGCATGCAGCACATCAAGCGGATCGAGATCACAGACGAACTTAGGATCGGCAATGCCGTGCTCCGTCCCAACATGAGCGGCGGGCTGCGTCTGCAGCGCGCGTAGAGGAGGATTCACATGGCAACTACGGTGACCGAGGCGAACCCGGCGCTAGCGGGCAGGCTGGAGGCCAACACATTCGTGCAAGATGCATCGGTGCTACACTACAACGCGAAGTTCTCATGGATCTATGCCAGCGGGATCAAGTCGGTCACAGTAGAGGTGGTGACGGCCACCGGCACAATGAAGTACCTGGTGAAGAAAACCGAAACCTACTCGCTGGATGGCGCCAGCAATGTGATCGTCAATGGCACGGTTGACGTACCGGTTGACTATGTGGGCGGCCTCAAGATTTTCGTCAACCTCATCTACAAAGATGGAACGAGCACCGACATATCAGACATGCTGACCGTGCTGCCCTACAGCGCGCCGCAAATCCCCTCGTTTTCGGTTCGGCGCGCGAATGCCAGTGGAGTGGCGGCAGATGACAAGTATGCCATCATCGTGGCCGAATCGACAATCGGCACGCTGAATGGTATGAATACGGCGGCCTATCGGCTGAAGTACCGCAAGGTTGGCGAGAGTGCATGGAAGACCCTCACGCTGGCGACCTCTGGCTACACCTACAGCGCGACCAATGTGCTGGTGAAGAGCGGCAGCACACTGGTCGAATTCGCGGGCGATAGCTCATACGAGTTCCAATTCGAGGCGGCAGACCTGCTGGGTACGGCCACTGCTGACGCGGCGTTTTCCACGGTGTTCGCGCTCATTGATACCACGAGCGATGTGACCGGGATTGCGTTCGGCAAGGCGGCGGAAACGCCTGGGCTGCTCGATGTGAATCTCCCGGCGCGATTTCGGCAGCCGCTCAGCTTTGACAACACAACTGCCGCGCGCGGCGCGCTGGGGTTCGGCGGGTTGTCGTTCCCGATCTATGTGGATGCACGCCTGCCGATAGAGACCTACTGCCAGCTGCCGGTCGACCTGTCGCAGGGCATATATGACAGCGCGGTGTTCACGCCCACGCTGATCAACTCGAACGCATACAACTACGCCTACCGCGTCAATCAGGCGGGCTTCTATATGCTCGCTGCCGAACTGCGGGCAGAGACATCTGGCTCCGACTCGAACACCAATGCGCACACCACTGTTACCGCGTATGTGATTTCGAGCTTGTCCAGCCTGCCAACCACGTCTGTGTCGACGGTCGTTGGCGGCGTCAGCGCCCGGAAGCTGTGTACCGGCCAGCCATCCAGTCCGTACCGCATCTTTAGCACCTATTCAGCTGGGTGCACCACCAAATCTACCACCGGAATCATCTCCAATGTGTGCTACATCCCGGCAGGCTACTATGTGGTGTTTCTCGCGTACTTCCGATACTCGCGCAAAGACATCTGCATGGGCAACGTCGGGATTGCTCTATTGCGATAGGAGGGGAACCAATGACTGCCGCGGAAAAACGCAAGGAAATCGTCCGGCTGTATCTGAGCCGGAAGGGCAAGAACAACTACACGCAGGGTGCAAACCGTGGGTATTTTTTTGGGAAGCCGGAGGGCAAGAACCCCGGCTACTCGGACTGCTCGTCCTCGGTGCGGGCGGTGTACCTGAAGCTGCTGAATATCGACATCGGCGGGAACACCGAGGCGCAGGTGCTCAGCAAGAAGGGTGTCGTGGTGGACCGCACAGACGGGCTGTACCCGAACGAGGCGAACCTGAAGCTCGGCGACACGCTGTACTTCAAGGGCAACTCCGGCCACGCGGAGGGTGTGGGCCATGTGGAGATTTACACGGCGAAGGGTCAGTGTGCCGGGCACGGTTCGGGCACCGGACCGAACATCCACACGCTGCGCTCGTACTGCCAGCAGCGGGGCAAGGCGCGGCGCTACTACAAGGCGATCCGCTGGATTGCTGATGATCCAGCGGACAAGCCCGCGACAGGCGCGAAGATCGAAGTGACTGGCGCCACGGTCAACGTCCGCGCTGGCGCCGGCACAAACCAGAAGATTCTGGGCGTGGTGAAGAAGGGTACGTTGCTTCCGTGTATGGGAACCGACGCCAGCGGCTGGTTCGCCGTGGACTACAAGGGCGCGCAGGCGTACATCAGCGAGAAATATTCGAGGAAAGTGGGTTAATTGGTATGTGGGAGAAGGTCATCAAGCTGGCTGCTACGCTCGCGGGCGCGGCAGTCGGTATCTTTGGAGAGTGGAACATGTTGCTGACAGTGCTGGCGGTCGTGATGAGTTTGGATTACATTTCGGGTGTGATCGTTGCGGCGGCGGGCCGCTCCCTCAAGACCGAGGGTGGCGGTCTGGACAGCAAGACCGGCTTTATCGGCTTGGCAAAGAAGGGCTTCATTGTGATCATTGTGCTGCTGGCCACCATGCTGGATCGGGCGCTCGGCACCGACGCGATGGTGTTCCAGATGGCGACCACCTGCTATTACATCGCAAACGAGGGCATCAGCATCCTCGAAAATGCTGGGCTGATGGGGCTACCGGTGCCCGCTGCAGTACATCGCGCGTTGGAGCAGATGCGTGAGAAACACGACTCCGATTCGGAGTAAGCATACAAGGCGGCGCTGCGATGCGCCGCTTTTTTCGTGCCCGTGTGAAAGTTAAATTGCACGGTTTTGGTTGTCACTCCGCTGTGTCACTGCACAGAATCAAGTATAAGAGCAGGGGAGTGACAAGCATGACGACACAACAAAAGACCATGATTACTTCAATGCGCCGGCGTGGCGCTTCCTATATCGAGATCGCCCAGCGGTTGGGTCTGTCTGTGAACACGGTGAAGTCCTACGGGCGGCGCTGCTCGTCAGCCAAACCGCAGGAGGCGGCCTTGACCCAAGGGAACCGCCAATGTGAATGCTGTGGCAAAGCATATCCGCAGCCGGAGCACAGGAAAAAGAAGCGGTTCTGCTCCGATGCCTGCCGCCTCCAATGGTGGCAGCGCAACAAGGCGCTGCTGCGGAATGCAAAGATGACTGCATGTCCCGGTTGCGGACGCCAATTCATGGCCTTGCCCGGCCAGAAATACTGCTGTCACGCCTGCTATGTCATGGTGCGATTCGGAGGTGTCATGCATGACGCAGGTTGAGCGTGATCAGAGCTACCTCGTGGCACTATCCATCTTTAAATCGATGCATCGGGAAGGCATCGTTTCCGAGTCCGAGCTTGTCCAAATCGCCTCGTTTTTGGCCGATAGATTCTCGCCGTCTTTGGCCGCAAAGACCCCTGAAATTGCTTGAGTTAATTAGTACACAGAGCTACCATGCCACTCAAGGAAGGAGGGGGTGCAGATGCTGCGAAAACCGCGCATTGCTAAACAGGCCGAGCCACCCAGGGCGCTGCGCGCCGCGGGCTATGGGCGAGTGTCCAGCGGCAAGGACGCCATGCTGGAATCGCTGTCCGCACAGGTGTCATACTACAGCACACTGATCCAGAACCACCCCGGCTGGGTGTTCGCTGGGGTTTATGCTGATGAGGCGCTGACCGGCACGAAGGACAATCGCCCTGAGTTCCAGCGCATGCTGGCCGACTGCCGGGCGGGGAAGATTGACATGATCCTCGTGAAGGCGATCTCCAGGCTGGCGCGTAACACCGTCACGCTGCTGGCCACGGTACGCGAGCTGAAGGCGCTGGGGGTGGACGTTTTCTTTGAACGCGAAAACATCCACACCATGAGCGCCGAGGGCGAGTTGATCCTGACGCTGATCGCCGCTGTCGCCCAAGAGGAGAGCCGCTCGGTGAGTGAGAACTGCAAGTGGCGAGTGCGCAGCGATTTTGCCAAGGGGCTGCCCAACGGCATCAAGGTGCTCGGCTACCGATTCATCGGCGGCGAGTTCACCATCATCCCGGAAGAAGCTGAGGTCGTGAAGATGATCTTCGACGATTACCTGTCCGGCATGGGGCGCACCGTCATCGCGAACAAGCTGCACAGCATGAACGCAATTACGCGGTTCGGCGGCGAATGGAGCGTCAGCACGGTGTTCTACATCCTGCGCAATATCATGTACGCGGGCGACCTGCTGCTCCAAAAGTCCTATGTGGCCGACCACATCACGAAGGAGCTACGGCCCAACCGGGGTGAGCTGCCCAGCGTCATGATCACCAACAACCACGAGCCGATCATCGACCGCGCCATGTTCGATGCGGTGCAGCAGGAGATCGCGCGGCGGGCGCAGGCGTTCGCGGGCAGGAGCGGCAGGATGGTGTATCCGTTCAGTGGGCTGCTGGTGTGCGGCTGCTGCGGAAAACACTACCGCCGCAAGCACAACGGCGCGGGCACCAAGTACGAGCGGATCGTCTGGATCTGCGATACCTACAACATGCGGGGGAAGAGCGCCTGCCCCTCGAAGCAGGTGCCGGAAGATATTTTGGAACGCAGCTGCATGGAGGCGCTCCAGACCGCGGCTGTGACTCGCGAGCAGGTCGCGAATGAGATTTTGAGCATCCTCGTGCCCGAGCCGCACAGGTTGGTGTTCTTCATGAAGGACGGGCGCGAACTACGATATACCTGGGAGGATAGACCACGCAGCGCCGCGTGGGACGATGCCGCGCGGGAGCGGGCGAGACAACAAACGAAGGCGAGGTACGCGCAGTGAGTGAAGCAGTACAGAGGCAAAGGAGCATGGTTGTGACGCCGGCGACCATCATGCCGTTTTCCCAGTTGCCCATCGACAGCGCCATCCGCAGGAAGGTTGCTGCCTATGGGCGCGTGTCCACCGACAGCGAGGAGCAGCAGACCAGTTACGAGGCGCAGGTAACGCATTACACGCAGTTCATTCAGAATAAGCCGGAGTGGTCGTTCGCCGGCATGTATGCGGATGAGGGACTTTCCGGGCTCCAGATGAAAAAGCGGGATGAGTTTAACCGCATGATCTGCGACGCGCTGGACGGGAAGATCGACCTGATTCTCGTCAAGTCGGTGTCCCGCTTTGCCAGAAATACTGTGGACACGCTGCGCATCGTGCGTGAGCTAAAAGCCGCGGGGGTGGAAGTATATTTCGAGAAGGAGAATATCTACACCTTTGATCCCAAGGCGGAGCTGATCCTGACGATCATGGCGTCGCTCGCACAGGAGGAATCGCGCTCGCTGAGCGAAAATGTCAAGTGGGGCAAGCGCAAGCGGATGGCTGACGGCAAGTTCGGATTGCCCTACAAACACTTCCTCGGCTACGAAAAGGGGCCGGACGGCAAACCGAAAATCGTGGAGGCGCAGGCGCAGGTGGTGCGCCTCATTTACAGCTTGTTTCTGCAGAGCTGGTCGATCAACGACATTTGCAGACATCTGATGGACAAGGGTATTCCTTCGCCGAGCGGCAAGAAAACCTGGCGGGTCAGTACAGTGCAGAGCATCCTCACCAACGAAAAATACAAGGGGGATGCCAATCTGCAAAAGACCTTCACGCTGGATTACCTGGAGAAAAAGCGAAAGTGGAACGAGGGCGAGGTTGACCAGTATTATCACACCGGCACCCATCCGGCGATCATTGACCCTGACACTTTCGATATGACGCAGCTGGAGATTGCGCGGCGTCAGGCGCTGGGCAAGAGTTACGGCGGGAAAGACCCGTTCTCCAGTCGCATCGTGTGCGGAGAGTGTGGTGGGCTGTACGGCGCAAAAGTGTGGCACTCGAACACGAACCATCGCCGTACCATCTACCGCTGCAACCACAAGTACGATAAAGGTAAGCCGAAGTGTTCGACGCCACACTTCACAGAGGACGAGATCAAGGGCGCGTTTGTGACGATGTTCAATCGGATGCTGGAGGGCAAAGACGAGGTGATCGCCGCATGCCATGAAGCCGTTGAACAGTTGCAGCGTAATGATGCGCTGAAAGCCGAGCGCACCGTGCTCACGGAGCAACTGGAGGAACTGACCACTCGCATCCGTGCTCATATTAACACGAACGCCAGCACGGTGCAAGATCAGGACGAGTACGGCGCTGAATATGAGGATCTGGCTGCGCAGTACACGGATCTCAAAGGTAGGATCACCACCATCGATGACAGCATTTCTGCGCGCCGGACGCGCTGTACCGATCTGAAGGGGTATTTAAATGCGTTGGAGGGAACTGACGGGTTGGTGACCGAGTTTGATGAACGGCTCTGGAATCTGTCTGTGGACTCGGTGACGGTGCAGACGGACGGGACGCTGGTGTTCCAGTTCAAGGATGGCCGTGGGATGGAGTGGCGATAACACATCACTTTGCGCGTTCTGATTCGGTGCGCGGATGCCAGCGAAGGTGTGCACAAAAATTGATGGAGATTTGCGCACCGTTTATTAACCTGTTATTGCCAATAGTTTGTTGTTTTGTTATACTATACATAGTAGTGCCTTGGAAATCATTATGTTCAGGAGGGCGATCGGATGGGCAATCTTTACGGGCTGATCCCTGCAAGCGAGCGTAGATCTATGATTCTGGCTCTCATGGATAATGGAGAGGCTACATTGACATGGGAGTGCGGAGATGTAGTATATTTCGATATTGGCGCAACTAGCATACAGATGGGCATGATTGTTGAGATGGATTGTAATGGGCAAGGCCTAATGGATTTTGAGATTGCGATTCAGCAGCCCAGCGGACGAATTCGCAAGCGCAGGCTGATTCATGATTTTGAAAAGGGTTCTTTGGTGAAGATGGATGAAGCCGAGGCCAAGTTTGCAAGAAAGATCTTCATAGATAAGGATAAATGACAAGGCTGGGCGCTGCATGGATTCGTAGGGTTCCCAAGGACTGGTAAAGGTGAGGGCTGTGGCGAGCTGCAATATGATCCCGCCCTTTCAGCACCTGATTGCAATACCAGGCGCGGGTAGGTGGGTGCTGACTGCCAATGACCTGGTGGGGGAGCCCATGCCAGAAGCGGTTGGTCTCGATTACAGCGGCATGTTCGACTATAAGTGAAATTCGCCCGAAGCGGTTGCGCTGCAACACAACATGGTGGATGCTTATATACATATGACGCGAAAGATGGACTTTTGAACGTTATCGGCATCACAAAACAACGGCAAAACGGCATCAAAAGGCGGGCGATATTATTGGAAAACAACCATGAACTAATAGCATTTTTCGACTTGAAGTATACCCATATGCAGTTCGATTTTTCTTTTGCATTTGGGAATTCAGTTATATCATTTGACAATCACGCAGATCATTCACAGCTACGGTTATGTCTTTCTGGTAAGCGAAATATGGGCATAGAAAAGTTGAAAGACATTTTCTTTTTTCTTTGGGAGATGCTGTATTTTTGCATCGGCTTCTTCCCAAAGCTTCAATACATTTCATTCGATGGAGTAGAAGATCAGCTTTATCCCAAAAGGATTGCGAGGCATCGCAGCACAACGGAGAATTTGAGTTTAAAAGGGAGTTACAACAGGTTATGTGGGATTTCGATAGAAAACCTGAATGGTGTGACATTACGCAAATATCAAGCACTAAAAGCAGAGCTGGAAACCGCTTTAAACTCAATATTCGCTGTTCAATCATACAAAGATATCTATGGAGAGCATAGGTTGCTTCTTGCCTCACAAGCTGCTGAAGGAATAATTGAGGGGAAGTATGATAGCGCCATAGCTAAAGCAAACCGTAGCTTTCGTGGTAGGATCGAGTTTCTCTTTGCCCCATTGCTAACAGCAGATAGAAAACACAAAACAAAGTTGTTCCGCAGCATAGGGCTAACCAAAATGAAGTATTTCGAACTGCTCAAAGAAACACGCCACTTCTATACTCATTGCAACAGAGAACGGAAGCGGTTCACGAAAGGCACAGAATTTGTTGCAGATTATTGGATTTTATCAATTGCAGTGCGCCTATTTATTATGCAAGAGATCGGGATGCAATATGATGGTCAACTACTCAGAATCAACGCTTTATCGATAGCGTCATGGATGACAAAATACCGGAAACAATGAATAAGTTACGGGATAAGGTGATGTATATGGATAAAGAGGAAATTCGAAGCAATAGTGAAGTATCAAACAATAATAGCATATATGTAAATGAAACCATATATGAGCAGATACAGACAAGCGATCCCAAGGCAAAGACAGCTTGTGTGAGTAATCTACATGATGAATTCGTCCTCTGTACTTGTTTTTTGAGATGTCATATGAAATTGGTGAATACATTAGCTCACTAATCGCAAGTCCCGAGATTCCTTATTTACAGTTCGTGATTCGATGGACATACAATACCGAGTATACGGAGAGCCTGCACCACCTCCCCTTTAGTAGCAGAACTAATTGTTTTGGCGAATGAATGCGACAAGATTATGAGCGAAGTTCCCGTTGGGGAGCAGCACGCTGCGATGCCATCGGCATTGCTACAAAGAAGAGTGGAGATACAAAGGATTTTGCGCAAGAAGGTTGGCAGAAACGATCTATGCCCGTGCCAGTCTGGGCTGAAATACAAGCAATGTTGCGGAAAGTATTACGCCTAGCCGTGTTACTGCACATTCCATCTGCCTATTTCAACGGTGTGCACATCCAGAGAACAACTAGGCTAGATTCTTTTGAAGGGTGATTACCGTGAGCAGTAAGAACAAGTTTAGCATCCATAATGATACAATTGACATCTCTCGACCTGAGTGGTCCGTTGTTGCTCAAGCAAGCTACAGAAATGATTACTACGAAGAGATGACCAAAGTCACGTGGGGAATGGATGATAAGCATTATGTTAGGAATGGAAAACTTGGATATCTCCATATATATATGATGAAAAAGTGGTACGGCGAAGATATGGTCGATAATCTGCACCAATCAGGCTGGATCGTAGAGCATATGAACAATCGTGGTAATGACTGTCGGATTTCCAACCTGACATTTATGCTTGGCGATGAAAATAAGGCAAAGGGATTTTCAACTGATAAATATATTGATGAGTTACAATGGCATCTTGCAGTCTCAATGTTTCATGATTTTTCCACTCAATGCTATCAGGTTACAATCGGATGTAATGATGCGATCATTACTCGAGATGACACGGGCAAACAGAGACATGTGCAGGACATCCGGCTACTCTATGATTATCGTTATCAGGCTTACAATATTGTTGTGAATGAGGTCACGCATTTACTTCTCACATACAGACAGACAAAGAGGTTCTCGCTTTCGGGTATGACGTTTTGTAAAAAGAGGGTCGATTTTTGCCCGGATTTTGAACTGTCAGAAGACGAATATAAGCAAGCAATTGTCAGGCGTGAAGAGGTGCCGTATATCGTACTAGGAAACGGAATGTCGTGGATCAACTCGGTTCATTATACGCCAGGCTGGAAGCCGGATGATTGAACGGTCTGCGCCTAGCGTTGTCCGATCATCGAGGTGCGGTCCAGTTTGCACCCAAAATCGACCCCTTGCACCCAATCCCAGGCTATCGTACTTTGTATTAAACCTAACGCCCTTTTCCACGATTGCGCCAAGCCCAAGTCAAAAGATTTTGACTTGGGCTTGATGCTTTTTATGGTCTTGACACGGCCAATCTGCCACAAGCAAGTACGGCGCTTGGCGGCAGGACCTTTCTCTGGTGAATATCCCTGCATAAGTGTTTGCGAGCGGAGCAAACGCGAACCAAACCTGATGTGCTATTTTTCCGCAAGAAGTTCATCATCTTCCCTGTTTTTCCCCATGTCTGGGTGTTCGCCTCCGCCGCACCATTCACCGGTAGCCAACCATCTTTCGTAAAAGATAGCCTTTCGATTGCCCATGGTACGATTGTTTTCGCGTTTATGTCTCATTTTCCGGGGACACTATGCACCTCTCACATTCGTAATGGATGACCGCGCTCTCAAATCTGGATTTGTTCTTTCGGATTAGAAATAGCATGCAAAGAAAAACCCGAAAGCCAATGCTTTCAGGTTTTTTGGTGGTCTGTACTGGACTCGAACCAGTGACCCCATCGATGTGAACGATGTGCTCTACCAACTGAGCCAACAGACCATATTGGTTTGTGATCACGCCTCATTTTGAGCCCTTGTCACATACAAGAGAGAGGGAATCGCGCGCGCCCATCGGGCATGCAAATCTTGTGATCGAAAGTTATTATATCATCCATTGGATGGTATGTCAACCCAAAAACGAAAAGTTCAAACAAGGCGATTCTGCGCAATCAAGTGATCTGACCCAAGCGTGAGAAGAAGGAGTGTACCGATATGACGATCGAGTTTCGTGAATCGCGACGAGTCGCAGGTGAGGATTTATTGGGCATGGGGGCAAATGGGTTTACATGGGCAATATCGGGCTAAGAAGCTGTATTCACAAAGGATAAACAGCGGCAAACTGTAAGAATGAAAGGATATCGTACTCAAGTGGACTAACAGCCGCACCGATGGGAAAAGCCGTCTTATAGATGGCTGTAGAGTGAGCTTCTCGTTAGCTCTACAACCCGCGTCGTCTCAGCAAGGACTATGGGATTGTCGTCGTGCAGATTTTACTAGAGGGCGTTGACATGAGCGCTCAACGCCCTCCAGCCATCCGGATGCCAAGAAAATAGGGCCCAATCTCGTCAACGATCCGGCGACAAAATCGAAACATCCATTCAAGGGCGAAGAGGGTTTCATCTCATGCGTGCCATGTTTCAACAGGCATTGCTCATCTGTACACTATATCGCGATGTACGACAATTCGTGCCAGCAAAGTGCATGAAATGCGCCCGTTTTACAGCAACATTAACGTGCATTTACGATTAATGTCATTGACATTTCTCTCACAAGATGAGATGATAAAGGAGGTTTAATAGTAATGAAGAGAGGCTGATAATCATGGCAATTGTTGATTTGACTCAATACGGTATAACTGGTGTAAAAGAGATCGTCCACAATCCTTCGTTTGACGTGCTTTTTGCCGAAGAGACCAAACCCACCCTGGAAGGCTTTGAAAAGGGCCAGGTCAGCGAGCTGGGCGCCGTCAACGTGATGACCGGCATCTACACCGGCCGCTCCCCGCAGGACAAGTTCATCGTCATGGACGATAACTCCAAGGACACCGTGTGGTGGACCTCCCCCGAATATAAAAATGACAATCATCCGGCCAGCCAGGAAGCATGGGACACCGTGAAAAAGCTGGCGATCGATGAGCTCTCGAACAAGCGCTTGTTCGTTGTGGACGCGTTCTGCGGCACCAACGACGACACCCGCATGGGCATCCGCTTCATCGTGGAAGTGGCATGGCAGGCACATTTCGTGACCAACATGTTCATCAAGCCCACCGCCGAAGAGCTCGAGAACTTCAAGCCGGATTTCATCGTATACAACGCCTCCAAGACCAAGGTTGAGAACTTCAAAGAGCTCGGCCTGAACTCTGAGACGGCCGTCATGTTCAACATCACCAGCCGTGAGCAGGTCATCGTGAACTCCTGGTACGGCGGCGAGATGAAAAAGGGCATGTTCTCCATGATGAACTACTACCTGCCGCTGAAGGGCATCGCCTCCATGCATTGCTCGGCCAACACCGATATGAACGGCGAGAACACCGCCATCTTCTTCGGCCTGTCCGGCACCGGCAAGACCACCCTGTCCACCGACCCCAAGCGCCTGCTGATCGGCGATGACGAGCATGGCTGGGACGACCAGGGCGTGTTCAACTTCGAAGGCGGCTGCTACGCCAAGGTCATCAACCTGGACAAGGAATCCGAGCCGGACATCTACAACGCCATCAAGCGCGACGCGCTGCTTGAGAACGTCACCTTGGACGCGAATGGCAAGATCGACTTCAACGACAAGAGCGTGACGGAGAACACCCGCGTGTCCTATCCGATCGATCACATCGAGAAGATCGTGCGCCCGGTCTCCGCGGCGCCCGCGGCGAAGGATGTCATCTTCCTGTCGGCCGACGCGTTCGGCGTGTTGCCCCCCGTTTCGGTGCTGACGCCCGAGCAGACCCAGTATTACTTCCTGTCCGGCTTCACCGCGAAGCTGGCGGGCACCGAACGCGGCATCACCGAGCCCACCCCCACGTTCTCCGCGTGCTTCGGCCAGGCGTTCCTGGAGCTGCACCCGACCAAGTACGCTGAGGAGCTCGTCAAGCGCATGCAGATGAGCGGCGCCAAGGCCTATCTGGTGAACACCGGCTGGAACGGCTCCGGCAAGCGCATCTCCATCAAGGACACCCGCGGCATCATCGACGCCATCCTGAACGGCGATATCGCAGGCGCCCCGATGAAGTCCATCCCCTACTTCAACTTCGAAGTGCCCACCCAGCTGCCCGGCGTGGATCCCAAGATCCTCGACCCGCGCGACACCTACGCCGATGCGTCCGAGTGGGACACCAAGGCGAAGGATCTGGCGCAGCGCTTCGTGAAGAACTTCGTGAAGTATGAGGGCAACGAAGCCGGCAAGGCGCTGGTTTCCGCCGGCCCGCAGCTGTAAGACAGCAATATAGCATACATAACGTACAGCCCACTGCAATGTTGGGCTGTACGTTTGCATATTGGCAAAGATGGATGCGCCCTTGTCGAAGCGCAATGCGCAGACGATTCAAGGCAGCGCCTGCAATTTGATGCCAGAGGGTCTCGAGCCTCCAGTCCCCTCGAGGGAATTTGTCGAAAATGTAAGATCACGGATTCGTATAGATCCGTGATCTTATGTATATCGCACAGGCTGGGATGATGGAGCTAGCGCGCGCCATTTTTATACAGTCCGGTGATGGAAGCCTGTTGCAGGATATGGCCCTGCATGGCTCGCAGCAGATCGCGCTTGTTCGCATCGCTGGAAATATCGAGCAGCCTATCTAGCGCATATACCGTGAAACGATATCGGTGCACATTGCGGATAAACTTGGGTGGCTTGGGTCCCCGGTACTCATGCTTGCCATAGGCGACGCCCTGCTGTGCACCGCCAAGACTGGGCAGGGACTCCCCCGCCGGAATCGCCCCCGGAATCTCCGTTCCGGCCGGGATATTCCAAATGATCCAATGGGTAAACGCGCGAATCAGCGGGATGTCCAGATCCTCCATGATGATGGCCAGCGTCTTTGCCTGCGGTACAAGGCCGGACAGGGTGAGCGGTGGGGAATCATCAAGGCCATATCCCGTATACGCCACAGGCATGTACCCATCGTTGTCAAATACCGCGCTTGTAACACCGAAGATGGTCTTGGTCATCTGCATCCTCCGATCCATATCGTTATCTATGTGCTCAGATACCATGTGTAGCCATATCGATCGAGCACCTCGGCGCCGCCGTCGTTTTCGTGTGGCGGTGGGTGAGGGGCGAAGCCCTGCACGAGCGTTCCACCCTGGGCGAGACGTTCGGCGATCTCTTCGATCGCCTTTTTAGACGGCAGCACGGCACAGATGGCCATGCCCGATATGATCACGGAATGATCCACGTCCGCCCCCATGAGCGTGCCCTCATAGTTGCTGAAGCGCACACTAGCATGCATGATGGGGTTGCTTGGGTCGTCGTTCATGCGGGCGAACAGGGTCTCTCCCCCGCCGAATGCCTCGGCATAGAAACGAAATGCCTCCTCGCACGCGCCGTTGAATGTCAAATATGGGGTCATCATCGTGCGTCCCTCCTTTATATAAACCGTCGTTCAGGCAAAGAATTCCGATTGCGTCAGGCGCTCCCATGAAGAAAACAGCACTGCCCCATGATATCACCCCGCACGCGGTCATGCGACAGGATGAAACCATGTATTGCCACACGAACTGCTGAGGAGATTGTTTAAACCAGCTGTCGTGTTGTCCGTTTGATTGTGTTTTATCCCAATTTGAGCAGATCATTTGCCACCTGCGTATTGAACAGCTTCCGCACCTGCTCGGGCTGCTTGGTCTGCATCAGGATCCACATCAGCTTGGTGATGACCGCCTCCAGCGTCATGTTGTATGCTTCCATCACATCCAGCTGGGTTTTTACCTGCCGCCCCACCTGATAGATCTCCATGTCGCTGCCCTCATGCGGCACCTGCGTGGTCATCACGACCGGCTTCCCCTCGCGGATCCATTGCTCGATCGCATCCATGAACCGCCCGCCCAGCGCGGGCACGCCACCCACGCCGAAGCTCTCGATCACCAGCGCATGGTTGTGCTGCCGGAGATAATCGAGCACATCCGCATTCATGCCGGGCACCAGCTTGATCAGCGCCACCTTTGGGTCCAGCGCGCCATAGAACACGGGGCGCTCGCTCTTCACGGCGGGCACAATATAGCGCAGGATGCAGCCATCCCGCACGATGGCCAGCTCCGGATAGTCCACACTCTGAAATGCGTTTCGGCTCTTGGTGCGCGTCTTTCGGGCGCGGGTGCCCGTGATCACCTGCCCATCAAACACGATCACAACCCCCTGCGAACCATCGTCCACCGCATAGGTGAATGCATCCAGCAGGTTCATCCGCGCATCGGTGTCCTCCACGAAGATGGACTTCTGCGCGCCGGTCAGCACGATCGGCTTGGGCGACATCTGCGCCAGATAGCTGAGCGCGCAGGCAGTATAGGCCATGGTGTCCGTGCCATGTGCCACAACGAATCCGTCATACGCATCATAATTCTCGCGGATGCACTCGGCCAACATCAGCCAATGTTCCGGTCCCATGTTGGTGGAATCCAGATTCATCGGTTGCGCGGTCTGCACCGCGCACAGCGAATCGATCCCGGGCACGCCCATCAGCAGCTCCTTGGGCGTGATCATGGGCGCAAGTCCCGCCGCCGTGGGTTTGGACGCGATGGTGCCGCCCGTCGCGAGCAGCAGTATCCGCTTTTTCATTGATGTGTTCTCCTTGCCTATCATGGTGTCTATCCTTGCGGATATCAATACCCTCTAACTATAATCTCATCCGATTCACTTGTCAATATGCTCCGCCGATGGTATACTCAATGGCGGGAGGAATCGAACCATGACAACCAACGTAACCCGATTGCTGAGCGCCGCAGGCATCCCATTTGAGGCGCTGGATTATGCGGTGGACGAGGAATACCTGTCCGGCACACACACCGCCCATGCGCTGGGCCTGCCACCCGAGCAGGTGTTTAAGACGCTGGTACTTACATCGGACAAAAACGCATTGATCTGCTGCGTGATCCCAAGCTCCGAGGAGATCGATCTGAAGAAGGCCGCGCGCGCATTCGGGATCAAGAACTGTGCGCTGCTGCCTATGAAGGATCTCCTGAACGCCACCGGCTACGTGCGCGGCGGCTGTTCCCCCATCGGCATGAAGAAAAAGCTACCCACCATGATCGACGAAACCTGCCAGCTATTTGACAGGATCACCATCAGCGCGGGCGTTCGGGGCACATTGATTCTGATTGATCCAGCCGACCTGATCCCATACATCGATGCGCAATCGGCCGATCTCACGAAAACCTGATTCATCAGAGGGGCGGTAACCATTGCAATGAAACACATCACCATCCACGGCACCGTGGTGCAAGGAAAACACATGGGGCACCGCTTGGGTTTCCCCACGGCCAACGTACAGCCCGATCCGGGTCAGCAGCTGCCCGAAAACGGTGTGTATATCGCTGAACTGAAGCTGCACGGCGAGCAGCAATGGCGGCGCTGCGTGGTCAATCAGGGGATGCAGCCCACGCTGCCATCCGGGCGCGCCACGATCGAGGCGTTCATTCTGGACTTTCATCGCGACATCTACGGTGAACGCTTGACGCTGCGATTCCTTGCGCTGCTGCGCCATGAGCATCGGTTTGACAGCATTGAACTGTTGATCGAGCAACTGGGTCGCGACGAGCAAGATGCACGCGCATACCAAAAATAGAAACATGACCGCCCATGCACCTAGCATGGGCGGTCATCTGCGTGTTGACGGTCGTCAACACGCCCTCGTCGAAGCCCTGAGGCCTTCTCCTCGGATGGGGACGACTGCACCCTCATCGCGGCGCTCTTCAGATGAGAACGATTGCACGATTTCTTGTGAAGCAAAGCTTCACGGGCAGAAATCGCGAAAGGTGCGCACACTTGGTGCGTATCCGCAGCTGACGTGCATGCCGTCAGCTGCGGATTGAAGCTGGAGGACTCACGCCCTCCAGACCTCCCACTGGGGTTTGTCTACAGCACAATGACCGCCCATGGGGCGGTCATTGATTTGGTATGGATTAGTAGTTTTCTGCACGCAGCTCAAAGTATGCCTTCGGATGTGCGCACACGGGACAGCTCTCAGGCGCCTGCATGCCCACATGGATATGACCGCAGTTGGAGCACTGCCAAATCATCTCGCCATCGCGGCTGAACACCAGTCCGCCCTCGACATTATCAAGCAGCTTGCGATAGCGCTCCGCATGCTCCTTCTCAACGGCGGCCACGCCGTCAAACAGCTGCGCGATGTCGGTGAAGCCCTCTTCCCGCGCGACCTTGGCGAACTCCGGATACATGTCCGTCCATTCATAGTTCTCGCCATCGATGCCGGCCTGCAGGTTGGCATTGGTGTTGCCGATGCCCTGAAGCAGCTTGAACCAGATCTTGGCATGCTCCTTCTCATTGGCGGCCGTTTCATCGAACAGGTTCGCAATCTGGACATAGCCGTCCTTCTTCGCCTGCGATGCGAAATAGTTATACTTGGTGCGCGCCATGCATTCCCCTGCGAATGCCGCATGCAAATTGGCCTCGGTTTTAGATCCCTTCAGTTCCATAATACAAATCCCCTTTCACCATAATGTTCCATTTTACAAAATGATAGCAGATTTGCACGCCATTGTCTATCATGCGACAATTCACGCAAATGCACTTCCATTGACAGCCTGCTATGTGTATAATATAAACAGCTTTGCTATGATTGAAACGTTAAGAAGCTGCTTACCCGCCGCGAAAGATAAACTATTTTGGGTACACCATATAACGAGGAAAGGCGTGATCCACGATGGATGTTCAAGGCTTTCTGGATTTCAAAATCGGCGCATTTTCGGTGGAGATGCTGCTGCGCTCGCTGGTAATTGTGGTCATTGCACTGATTGCAGTCAGGCTGATCATGATGCTGGTTCGGCGCGCCCTGAAAAAGCTGCCGATCGATAAGGCGCTCGACAATTTCATCAGCTCGGGGATCCGCTTCGCGCTGTGGTTCGTGGTGGCGCTCTTGGTGTGCGATGCGCTGGGGCTACCCACCTCCTCGCTGCTGGCGCTGTTCGGCGTGGTTGGGCTGGCCATCTCTCTGTCCATCCAGGGCTGGCTGGGCAATTTGGCCAGCGGGCTATTGATCCTGTTCACAAAGCCGTTCACCATCAACGATTATATCGAAGCGGGCAGCGGCATTTCGGGCACGGTGCAGCAGATCGCACTGATCCATACCACGCTCAGCACGCCCGATAACAAGCTGGTGTTCGTGCCCAACGGGCAACTGACCGCAAGCCAGGTCACCAACTACACCAGAATGCCCACTCGTCGCGTGGAGGTATCGGTGCTCGCGCCCCACAATGCACCGATCGAGCAGGTCAAGGAGATCCTGCTGACTGCCGCAAAGAACCAGCCGGACGTGCTGCTTGATCCAGCGCCGTTCGCCGCGCTAAGCGGCCGCACCGAGGGCGCCAGCAACTACGTGCTGCGCGTGTGGTGCGCAGGCAGCGAATACTGGAACGTGTTCTATCAGCTGACCGAGCAGATCTACCTGGCATTCGCCGAGGCCCACCTTGATCCCCCAACCAACCGCCTGGACGTGCACATTCAACAATAAGAAACAGAGGCTCGTTTGCTATACCAACCAATCCTCGTCATCATCGTAAAATGCAGCAGAGCGCTCCGATTCCATGTAGTAGCTGGATCGGTCGCCGCCGTCCCTTTTGGACCAATACAGCGCCATGTCTGCCTTTTCGAACAGCTCGCGATAGGTCGTACCCTGCTGCGGCGAGCGCGCGATGCCCGCACTGGCGTGCATCATCAACGGCGCACCATCGGGCGTCTGCAGCTGCTGCGCAAACGAGTGCCGGAGCACCTCCGTGCGCGCCATCAGTGCCTCGTCATCCCCCACGCCACGCAGATACACCATCATCATATCGCCCATCACATGGAAGATAATATCCTGGCTGTGTGCATTCTCGCGCAAGCGCGCGCACGCGCGAAGCAGCAGCCTGTCCCCCTCCTGCCTGCCCAGCTGCTCGTTGATCTCAGTATAGTTGTCCACATCCAGCAGCACCAGCGCCAGCGGCGCACCGCGCTCGTCCGAAATCGCGCGCCGAATGCGCTTCTCGCCCGCGGCACGGGTATACAGCCCCGTTTGCACGTCCAATTCGTCCGGCTTGGGCGGCCCGTCGCGCCGCTGCGCGATCAGATAGGTGAACGCAGCCACCAGCAGACTGAGCGCCACCAAAATGAGCAACGAAATCATGGTCGTCCAGCCGATCGATCCGGCAGATTTGGATGAGGCGCGAAGCAGAAGCCTCACATCCTGCACCTCAATTTCCAGCTGCTGCACCTCATGCTGCGGCAAAATCCCGCTCTGCGCCAGCATGTTTTGCTCGCCCGTATCAAAGATTTGCAGCAGCTCGTACCAATAACCGTTTGTCTCGAGTGCCAATAGCGGCTCGCTCAGCACATCCGCGAGATCATCCTGCGCCTCTGCGCCCTCCAATCGATAGTGCACCTGATCCTCAAACGATTCCATCGCGAAACGCGTCTGAACAACCAAGTTTTGGTTCTCTGCGCGCTCCACCAAAAAGACCAGCACGCCGCCAATCAAAAGCGTAAACACCAGCGCCAAGAGGCACGCCTTGAATGCCCCCGTTCGCCTGCTCCTTCGTACAAGTTCCATCTTAACCCTCACGTAACATAAACAATATCAAAGTGATACTATCATACTGTCTTTATCTACTTTTGTCAAGTTTTCGGGTGCAGAATTAACACTTAAGCTCATGGCATAGATCTATTTTCTACACCATTCTCAATCCCATTTCAATGCGATTTAACTTTATTTTAATGTTTATTCCTTCTTTACTTTATAATTCTCGCGTGAAGTCTGGGATTCCCAAATCACCAAAAACATGCTATAATAAAAATGATTTGACGCACGAGAGGAGGTCATGATGATGTTTCGAATCATGACGGCCGACGAAGCTGTGCAGTTGATTGATGACAACGCATGGCTGGGGCTGAACCCGTTTTTGTCGCTCTCGATTCCCCATGCGCTGCATGATGCAATCATGCGCCGCTACCTGCAAACCGGGCACCCGAACCATCTCAATATCTACAGCCCATGCGGCTTTGGCGTATGGGACGAACACCGCGCGGCCGATCAATATGCCGCGAAGGGCGCCGTGCAGCGGGTGGTCACCAGCCACTATGCCTCCATCCCCGCCATCGCACGGATGACGCAGCAGAACGAAATCGAGGCCTACTGCCTGCCGCTGGGCGTGATGAGCCACAGCATTCGGGATGCCGCCGCCGGCTATCCGGGGCACCTGAGCCACGTGGGGCTGGATCTGTTTGTGGATCCCAGGCGCGACGGGCCGGGCCTGAACGAGCGCTCCCGCGATGAATGGGTGCAGCTGGTGGAGCTGCGCGGCGAGGAATACCTCTATTATAAAACGCCCGAGATTGATGTGGCGCTCATCAAGGGCACCTCGGTCGATCCGATGGGAAATATATCCTTCTCAGACGAGTGCGTGATCTGCGACGCGCTGGCGCTGGCGCAGGCCACCAAGGCGCGCGGCGGCACGGTGATCGTGCAGGTGGATCGCGTGAGCCACACGTTTGAACGCCCGCGCAGCGTGATCATCCCGGGCATTCTGGTGGATGTGGTGGTGGTGGATTACGTCAAGCCGGACGAGCACATCAAGGCGATGGATGGTTCGATCCATGTGCCCGGCTCCCAGATGGACTATTGGATGGCGCATCTGGCGCGCACCAGCACCGGCAAGGCCAAGCAGCCCAGCACCGCGCACAGCGTCATCGGGCAGCATGCTGCGCAGCTGCTGCGCAAGGGCGATGTGGTGAACATCGGCATCGGCATCCCGGAGATGGTCGGCCAGGCCGCCTCCAGCAGCGGGATTTTGCGCGATATCGTGCTGACGGTGGAATCGGGTGGGCTGGGCGGACTGCCTGCACCCGGGCAGCTGTTTGGCGCCACGATCGGTGCGGACTGCATCGTGAGCATGGCGGAGCAATTCGATTTTTACGATGGCGGCGGGCTGTCCATCTGCTTTATGGGCGCGTTGGAGATGGATTCTGAGGGCAACGTAAACGCGCACCAGCTGCCCGACAAGGTGGTTGGCATCGGCGGCTTCGCGAACATCACGAGCGCTGCCAAGACCGTGGTGTTCTGCCTGACCACGACCGCGAAGGGGCTTGAGATCGCGCAGGACGAGCAGGGCACGCTCCGCATCGTGCAGGAGGGGCAGCTGCCCAAATTCAAGAAGAAAATTGGCGCAATCAGCTTTTCTGCCAAGCAGGCCTTGGCGCGCGGGCAGCGCGTACTATACGTCACCGAGCGCTGCGTGTTTGAGCTGACCGAAGCGGGGCTTAGGCTGGCAGAGGTATATCCGGGCATTGATCGGGACCGCGATGTGCTGCCGCACCTCGAATTTCCACTTGCCTATCCGGCCACCTGGCAAGCGGAGCAAATCTGATACTTATGCATAGATTGCATCGAAAACACATCATATTTACAGGAGGCACAAATCATGAGCAAAGTATTGGTCGTCGTGGACATGCAGAATGACTTCATCACAGGTGCGCTGGGCACGCCCGAGGCGCGTGCGATCGTACCCGCGGTGGTGGATTATGTGAAGCAGGCCAAGGAGGCCGGGGATTCCGTCATCTTCACGCTGGATACGCACAGCTCCAACTATCTGCGCACCGCCGAGGGACGAGCGCTGCCCGTTGAGCACTGCATCCAGGGCACCAAGGGACATGATCTGATCGATCCGCTGAAGGATCTGACGGAGGGCGCCCGCGTGGCGGAGAAACCCACGTTCGGCTCGCTGTGGCTGATGGGCGAATTGGCCGGGATGGCGCGCGCATATGGCACGCCGGAAGGTGACGGGATCGATGTGGAGTTCTGCGGCGTGTGCACCGATATCTGCGTGGTCACCAACGCGCTGCTGGTCAAGACCCGCCTGCCCGAGGCGAAGATCAGCGTGCTCAGCAAGTTGTGCGCGGGTGCATCGCCCGAGAAACACAAGGCTGCGCTGACTGTAATGGAAAGCTGCCAAATCAACATTATTAAGTAACTCATTACAAAATGGAGCCCGTATCAATCAAATGATACGGGCTTCATCTTGTCTATTGTCTAGGGCTTGGTGATTCTCTCCAAGCCACCCAGGAACGGACGCAGCACCTCGGGCACGAGCACCGACCCATCGCTCTGCTGATACTGCTCCACGATCGCGGGCATCAGGCGGGACGTAGCCAGGCCGGAACCGTTCAGCGTGTGCACGAACTCCAGCTTCTTGGTTTCGTTGCGGCGGAATCGAATGTTGCCGCGGCGCGCCTGATAGTCCATCGCGTTGCTGACCGAGCTGCACTCCTTATATTCATTCATGCTGGGCAGCCACAGCTCAATATCATACGTGGTGGCCATCGACGCGGAGCAATCCCCCGCCGCCAGCTTAGACAGCTGATAGTGCAGCCCCAGCCCTTCGACCAGGCGGCAGGCCTTATCGATCAGCTCCTTCAATATCTCGCCGCTCTGCTCCGGCTTGGTATAGCCGAACATCTCGATCTTGTTGAACTGATGCCCGCGGATCATGCCACGCTCGGATGCGCGATAGGTGCCCGCCTCACGCCGATAGCAGGGCGTATACGCGAACAATCTGCGCGGCAGGTCGTCCTCTTCCAGGATCTCGCCACGATACATGTTGATCAGCGCGGTCTCCGCCGTGGGCAGCAGGAAATGGAAGCCCTCCTCCGTCAGGCGGAACACATCCTCCTCGAATTTCGGGAACTGCCCGGCGGTCAGCCCGCACTCATAGGTCAAAATGTGGGGCGGCAGCATCATGGTATAGCCGTCCTTGATGTGCTCGCTGATGAAATAGTTCAGCAGCGCCCATTCCAGCTGTGCGCCCATCCCGATGTACAGCCAATAGCCGTTGCCGCCCATCTTCACGCCGCGCTCATAATCAATCAGCCCCAGATCCTGGCACAGGTCCACATGATTCTTGGGCTCGTAGGGGAAGTCCGGCTTGCTGCCGAAGGTCTTTACGACCTGATTGTTCTCCTTGCCGCCCGCGACCACATCATCGGCGGGCAGGTTGGGCAGCGCCAACGCGAACGTGCGGATCTTCTGCTCCAGCTCATCCTGACGCTCGTCCAGCTGCTTGACGCGATCGGCCAGCACCTTTAGCTCATCCAGCAGCGGCTGCGCGTCCTGCCCCTGCTTTTTCAGCTGCGGGATCAGCTTGCTCTTTTGGTTCCGCTCCGCCTTGATGGCCTCATTCTCCATCAGCAGCTCGCGCCGCTCGGTATCCCAGGACAGAAACTCGGTCAGATCCAGGTCATACTCGCGCTTTTTCAGCGCGCTGACCACCAGATCGGGGTTTGTACGAATCAGATTGATATCCAGCATGGTCAAAGTCCTCCTTTTTTACTGCGCGGGGATACATAGAAAAAGCCCCCGCAAACGTGTCGTTGCAGGGACGGATATATCCGCGGTGCCACCCTGATTGATCGAATGAATCGACCCATCTCATTGCGCTTGATAACGGACGCATCCGCGCAGCTGTTCGCCGCGTGGCTCCCGGGTGGAAATGCAGCTGCCCCTTCGCCGGCTCACATCAACCGCCGGCTTTCTGTGTGTCAGGGCATGGCGCACCGTCCCGTTCAATGCCTATGCCAATATTATAAGGCATTCCAGGGGTTTTGCAAGCATTTTGGCGAATATATCACAAAAACTGAACACAATGGGGCAAAACCCAAATTGTAGGGGGTATGTGCTTGCAGCGATATGCAGGGTTGTGGTATGCTATATGTTGAACAATCATGGCATTCACACGGATGCAATTTGAGGGGGAGACACATGCAGCCGACAAAGATGGACGTGCTTCGCGAGGTGCAATCGGGCAGCGGTGCGCACGGCGAATTCCTGCTGGGCGATGCGCGCGAGAAGCTCGTGGATCTGCTCGATCGCTATCGCGGCCAGGTGCAGCTGATCTATCTGGACCCTCCATTCGCCACCGGCCAACAATGGAAGATCCGCATGCGCGCGGGCGAAAAGGACTGGAAGAGCGGCAATGGCTCCATCCAGCTGCCCGCCTATTCCGATCCATCGTCCGAGCCTGAATACCTTCAGATGATGCGGGAGGTGCTCACCGGCTGCCGCGAACTGCTGAGCGATACGGGCGTGCTGTTTTTGCACATCGATTTTCGGATGCACGCGCGGCTCAGGCTGCTGATGGACGAGATCTTTGGCGAGGCATGCTTCCTGAATGAGATCATCTGGGCATACCAGACGGGCGGTCGCGCACGGCGCTATTTCAGCCGCAAGCACGATGTGATCCTGTTTTATCGCAAGACGAAGAACTACACGTTCGACATCACGCAGGTGCCGGTGGAGCGCGCGGGCAACCGCCGCAACCACATGAAGCGCCACGTGGACACCGACGGGCGCGTGTATCGCTCGATCCGCTCGGGCGGCAAGGTGTATACCTATTATGACGATGAGCCCGCCTATCCGGGGGATGTCTGGGACGACGTGAGCCACCTGCAACAAAAGGACCCGCAGCGCACCGGCTATGATACGCAAAAGCCGATTTCTCTATTGACGCGCATCGTGCAGTGCGCATCGAAGCCGGGCGATCTGGTGATGGATCTGTTCTCCGGCTCGGGCACCACGCTTGAGGCCGCACACCTGTGCGGGCGGCGATTCGTCGGGGTGGATATGAGCCCCATGTCGATGCACGTGATTCGGCGTCGCTTGATGGATGCGGACGTGCTCTATCAGGCACCGCCATTTGACGGCGAGCCATTGGTGGCTGCGCAGATGCAATCGGGCATCGCCTACTATGATATTACCATGCTCAAATACGAGCTGGAACCGGGTCTGACGGCGCGCAGCTTTACCGGGATGGACGCACTTGACAGCTGGAGCGCGGGCTACCTTCGGGATGGCGCGTTCGTGTCGATGGTGTCCAGCTTCCGCACCAAGCAGCAACCGCAATTGCAGACGTTGCTGCAGCTGCCGGTGCTGTCCGGCATCCCAATGATCCGCACACAGGATGTGCTGGGCAGGGCATTCTTCTTTGCGCTGCAATAGCGCTTCCCCAAACAACACATATCGAAAGGCAACAATCGTCCATGATGAGAAGCACAGGCTATGTCGGCTACCTACTCCGTGAAATGATGAAGCAACAGGATATCGCGTCCGTGCTCACCAATCCGCACAACCCGGATGATTTCATCGCGGGTTACGTGCGCGCGATCAATGGGCGCAGCGCGCTCCTGCTGTCCATCGGCCCATATGGACATTCCGATGGTTGGTTTGCGGTGCGGCTGGCCTCCGTGCTGGAGGTGGCGGGCGACACGCCCTATGCGCAGCGTTTGACGCGCTTGATCGCGATCCATGGCGATCCGCTGCCCAATTTCCCGGACGATCAATCCGATTGGCAGGAGGGCGATCATATCGGGCTGATCCTCCGATACGCGCAGCGCCATGGGATGGCTAGCACCATCTGGACCAGCGATGATGCCTATACCGGCTTTGTGGATGAGATCGACGATCTGTTCGTGACGATGCAGACACTCGACATGGTGGGGCGGCCAATGGGTCCCGTGAAATTGAAACTGGTGGATGCTGAATTGATCTCGGTCGATTCCGAGGAGGAGCACGTGTTCCAGCTGCTTTACAATACGCCAGAGAAATAGAGGGTGTTGAGCACTCGTGCCAACACCCTCTAATCCATACACACAAGCAAGTGCATCCGGCGTGATTGCTGGATGCATTTCATGTCCGCAATACAGTTCAAGACGGGTATACTTCTCATGTGATAAGATCAGATAGGGTGATGAAATTGAGCGACAACTGGGACAAAATCGAAGCCGTGGATCGAATGCAGCAATACATCGTGCAGCATTTTCAGCAGGAGATCACGTTGGCCGACTTGGCGAAGGCGGCGGCCTATTCCCCATGGCAGGCGCTGCGCGCGTTTTCCGAATTGACGGGCAAAACGCCGTTTGCGTATCTGCGGGATGTGAGGCTGTCCGATGCCGCCAAGAAGTTGCGCGATACGAGCATGAACGTGCTGGACATCGCGCTCAGCGAGACATTCGGCTCGCACGAGGGCTTCACCAAGGCGTTCTCGCGAAAGTTTGGACTGCAGCCAAGCCAATATCGCAAGCAAACGCCGCCCATTCCGCTGTTTCAGTATCACCCGGTCAGTCATTATTATCGCATGGTAGAGGGAGGATCAACCAATATGAACAGCAATATTGTGTTTACGCAGGTGATTGAGCGGCCAGAGAGAAAGCTGCTGCTGAAGCGGGGCGTGAAGGCAACCGAATACTTCGCCTATTGCGAAGAGGTGGGCTGCGATGTGTGGGGCGAGCTGGAGAGCATGAAGGGCGGGCTATATGAATCGATCGGGGTCTGGCTGCCGCCCAGCATGCGCAAGCCAGGCACCTCAGAGTACTGCCAGGGCATGGAATATCCGATGGACGCGGAACCGGCGGTGCCCGATGGGTATGACATGATGACGCTGCCCGCCTGCAAATACCTGGTGTTTCAGGGCGAACCATATGATGACGATCAGTTCATGGAGGCCATTGACACGGTGATGAACGCCATAGATCGCTATGATCCCGCGCGCTATGGCTGGGCATGGGCACCAGAAAGCGGCCCGCGCTTTCAGCTGGAGCCTAGGGGCGCCCGCGGCTACATCGAAGCCAGACCGGTGCAAGAACGCGCCCTCGTTGACCTGTAAGGCATTGGCAACTGATCCTTGATTCAAGCTGGCAACGCCTTGCAATTCTCCTCAGATGAGCGATGGAAATTTCTGGTGCGGGCCATGCCACGCGGTCAGCAATCTCGCAAGGAAGCGCCTATATGAAGCGCTCAGGCGTCCTTTGTGCTCTGACGTTTACCGCCGCGCACCGGTCATGGGCTGCGGAATATCTTGTGAAGTATTGCTTCACAAGATATTCCGCTTTCGTTTCTCTTCCGAGGAGAAGGCCTCAGGGCTTCGACGAGGGCGTGTTGACGACCGTCAATACGCTAAGGGCACGCCGACGCGTGCCCTGTTTACTAATTCATGGTTGAGATGGCATCCGAGAGTGCCGCCAGCTGCGCAAGCGTGAGCGCCTCTCCCCTAACCTTCGGATCAAGCCCACAGGATTCGATCAGCTGCTGCGCCTGCTCCCGATGGATGGGAAACGCGGCGGTCAGGTTGTTTGAAAGCGTCTTTCTTCGCATCGCGAACGCCGCCGTGATCAGCCTGAGCAGCAGCCTATCGTCCTGCGCCTGCGCGGGCTTTTCTCGATGCAGATCGATACGAAGCAGGCAGCTCATCACGTGCGGCCTGGGCGTAAATGCCTCGGGCGGCACCTGAAACAGCACGCTCGGCTGCCCGAAATACTGCACCATCGCAGCCAACGCGCACCAGCTTTTCTCGCCCGGATGGCTCATAATGCGCTCGGCCGCCTCCTGCTGTACCATCACCGTGATACTGTCGATCGGGAGCCCCGTTTTCACCAGCATCAGCAACACGTCCGCCGTGATATAATAGGGCAGATTCGCCACCACGTCAAAGCGCTCGCCTTCGCCAAAGGCGTCCCGCGTCAGTTTGGGCAGGTCGGCCTTCATCACGTCTTGATAGCAGATGCGCACCTGGCCATCCGCCAGAGCTGCATTATCCTCCTGCACCAGATGCGGCGCGAGCACCTCCTCCGCGGGTTCAAGCAGCTTATCCTGCACCAGATACGGCGATAGCACCTCATCGAGCACAGGCGCGAGCGACCTGTCAATCTCAATCGCCAGCACCTTCGCACCCCGCGCACACAGACCGGCGGTTAGCACCCCTGCGCCCGCGCCGATCTCCAGCACCCGATCGCCCTGCCCCACACCCGCCGCATCCACGATCTGCTCGATGAATCCATCATCCAGCAGAAAGTTCTGCCCCAGCGAGTGCGTAAACTCAAATCCATGCTTGGCCAGCGCCATCCGCGCCGTCAATGCACTGCTCATCGATCCAACCCCATCTCCATCATCAACATTCAACAACATCCTAGTAGTCCACCCTCGCGTTTAGGTGTGGTGAGCTACTAGATTCCCACCTGCGATCTTCGCGAGATCAGACGTCATATCATCGCCAACCTCGAACCGCGGAAGAAACAACAAGGGCCGCGTCAGCGTGCCCTTATATCTGCGCGTGAGCGCCCATGGGATTCTCAAGGGCGAAGCCCTTGAGCCAGCCCCCCCCCGGGGAGGTGTGGAGGGCGCTCCCTCCACCTTTTAGTTATTGTCCCTCGCAGCGATCATATCCTTCACCTTCATCAGTCGTGTGAGCGAGCCACGCTCGTTCTCGTCCAGCTTCATGGTGATAAAGCGTATGGTATCCTGCAGATCGGGGATCATGACATGCTCCAGCGCATTCACGCGGCGGCGCGTCTTTTCGATCTCATCGGCCAGCAGGTTGCAGGTCTTTTCGATCTCGGCCAGCTTGATCATCTGGGGCAGCACATTCGCCAGCCCCTCAATTGCACCATCCAGCTGCGCGCTGGTCTCGGCCAGGCCATAGCTGAGCTGCGTATCCTGCAGGCTGGCATCGTCCACCTCAATCACGGGCACATCGACCGACATGATGTTGGCCTTGCCGATCTTGAGATCGACGGTGCGCGCGGGATACAGCACAGCCTCCTCCAGCATGGCGGGATCCATCACGCCCGAGCAGAGCGCGAACTCACCCAGCGCGCCAGAGAGCGCCTGCTCCACCTCCACGCGAAGCCGCGCGTTCTCACGCGCCAGCAGCACAAAGCGGCGCATCATCTCATCGCGCTTATCCTTGAGCAGCTTGTGCCCGCGTGCCGCAGTTTTGAGCCGGCGCTTCAGCCGGGTCATCTCCATGCGGGTCGGGTTAACGTTCATCAGAGCCATTTAGGACTCCTCCCCGGGCAGGTCGTTGGGTAGGAACTCATCCAGCATATCATCGCGGATGCGCTTATGCTCCGATCTGGGCAACATGGACAGGAGCTTCCAGCCCAGCTGCAATGTCTCCTCGATGGTGCGGTTGTTTTCGTAGCCCTGCGACACGTATTCTTTTTCAAATGCATCCGCGAACTTGGCATAGATCTTATCCAGATCGGACAGCGCCGCGTCGCCCAAAATGACGGCCAATTCCTTGGCATCCTTGCCGCGGGAATAGGCGCTGAACAGCTGGTTCATGGTGGGGGCATGATCCTTGCGGGTCTTGCCATCGCCAATGCCCTTGTCCTTCAAGCGGCTGAGCGAGGGCAGCACGTCGATCGGCGGGGTAATCCCCTTGCGATACAGTTCGCGCGACAGAATGATCTGTCCCTCCGTGATATAGCCGGTCAGATCGGGGATGGGATGCGTCTTGTCATCCTCCGGCATGGTCAGGATCGGGATCTGGGTGACCGAGCCGGTCTTGCCACGGATGCGGCCTGCGCGCTCATAGATGGACGCGAGATCTGTATACAGATAGCCCGGATAGCCACGGCGGCCGGGCACTTCCTTGCGCGCGGCGGACACCTCGCGCAACGCCTCGGCGTAGTTGGTGATATCGGTCAGGATGACCAGCACGTGCATGCCCTTTTCGTAGGCCAGATATTCGGCCGCGGTCAGCGCCATGCGCGGGGTCGCGATGCGCTCGATGGCCGGGTCATTGGCCAGGTTCATAAACAGCACAGCGCGGTCAATGGCGCCCGTGCGACGAAAATCGCTGATGAAGAAATCGGCCTCTTCAAACGTGATACCAATCGCGCCAAACACCACGGCAAAGTTCGCGCCGTCGCCCTTGAGCACCTTGGCCTGGCGCGCGATCTGCGCGGCCAGCTGCGCATGCGGCAGGCCGGAGCCGGAGAACACAGGCAGCTTCTGCCCGCGAACCAGTGTGTTCAGTCCATCGATGGCCGAAACGCCCGTCTGGATGAATTCATCCGGATAGTCACGCGCGGCTGGATTGATGGGCGCGCCGTTCATGTCCATGCGCATCTCGGGAATGATCTCCGGACCGCCGTCGCTCGGGCGACCCAGCCCGTCAAACACGCGACCCAGCATGTCCATGGACACATTCAGTTCAATGGATTTGCCCAGAAAGCGCGCCTTGGCGGTATCAATTTTGAGCCCCTGGCTGCTTTCAAACAGCTGCAGCATGGCGCGATCCCCGTCCACCTCCAGCACGCGGCCAGAGCGGATCTCCCCATTGGCCTGTTCGATCTCCACAAGTTCGCTATACTTGACGCCCGAAACGCCTTCCACCAGCATCAGCGGGCCAACGACCTCACGGATGGTTGAATATTCTTTGAGCATTGAATCACACGCTCCCTTCCGTGAGCTGCGCCATCTGGCTCAGCAGTTCTGCCTCGATGGCGTCGAATTGTTTGAGTTCGTCCTCCGGAATATACTTGGCGCGACCGATGCGCTCCCTGACGGGCAGCGTCGAAACGCGGCTCAGGTCGGCGCCGGCGGCCAGGGCAGCCTGTCCCTTGGCCTGATATTCGAGGATCAGTGTAATCATGCGATATTGCTTGTCCAGCGAGGTATAGGTATCCACCTCGTCAAACGCGTTTTGATGCAAATAATCCTCACGGATCATGCGCGCCACTTCGAGCGTCAGACGATCCTTAAAGCTGAGCGCGTCCACGCCAACCAGGCGCACGATCTCCTCCAGCTCGGCTTCCTCTTGCAGCAGGCGCATGGCGTCCGCGCGCTTCTCGTTCCAGTCGGGCGCGGTATTGTCCGCAAACCACTTCTCCATGCGATCCACATACAGAGAATAGCTCTGCAGCCAGTCAATCGCGGGGAAATGGCGCTTGTACGCGAGGCTCGCGCTCAGGCCCCAGAACACCTTCACGATGCGCAATGTGGCCTGGCTGACGGGCTCTGAGATATCACCGCCTGGCGGCGACACGGCGCCGATGGCCGAGATCGCACCCGTGCGACCCTCACTGCCCAGGCAATGCACCCAGCCCGCGCGCTCATAGAATTCGGCGATGCGGCTACTGAGATAGGCGGGATAGCCTTCCTCGCCCGGCATCTCTTCAAGGCGACCGGACATCTCGCGCAGCGCCTCCGCCCAGCGGGAGGTGGAGTCGGCCATGATGGCGACCTTATAGCCCATATCGCGGAAGTATTCCGCAATCGTGATGCCGGTATAGATGGATGCTTCGCGCGCTGCCACGGGCATGTCGGACGTGTTCGCGATCAGCACGGTGCGCTTCATCAGCGATTCGCCAGTGCGCGGATCGTGCAGCTCGGGGAACTCCATCAAAACATCGGTCATCTCGTTGCCGCGCTCACCGCAGCCCACGTATACGATGATGTCCGCGTCTGCCCACTTGGCCAGCTGATGCTGCACCACGGTCTTGCCGCTGCCGAACGGACCCGGCACGGCCGCCACACCGCCGCGGGCGATCGGGAAGAACGTGTCAATGACGCGCTGCCCGGTGACCATCGGCTCGGAGGGGGCGATCTTCTCTTTGTAGGGGCGACCACGGCGAACCGGCCATTTTTGCACCATGGTCAGCTCGATGATGTTGCCCTTATTGTCCTTCAATTTGGCGACCACCTGATCGACTGTGTACATGCCGTCGCCCAGCCATTCGATGCTGCCTTCCATGTTCGGGGGCACCATGATCTTATGGTTGACCACGGCGCTCTCCTGCACAGTGCCCAGCACATCGCCCGAGCTGACAACGGCGCCCACTTTCGCATAGGGCTCAAACCGCCACTGCTTTTCGCGATCCAGCGCCGACACCGAAACGCCGCGCGTGATGCGGTCGCCCGCCTTGGCGCGGATGGCGGTCAACGGACGCTGAATCCCGTCAAAGATGGACTCAATCAGCCCAGGCCCCAATTCAACCGACAGCGGCGCGCCGGTGGTCGTCACCGGTTCGCCCGGGCCCAAGCCCGATGTTTCCTCATAAACCTGTATCGAGGCGCGATCGCCGCGCAGCTCAATGATCTCACCGATCAGTTCCTGCTCCGACACGCGCACCACATCGTACATGGTTGCGTCGCCCATGTTGTCGGCCACGATCAGCGGGCCCGCAACTTTGGTGATAACTCCTTGCCGCACTTCATCAACCTTCTTCCTTGGAATTGTTGAACAGGATATCCGCGCCGACCGCCTTTTCGACATTGGCGCGCACATGCTTCATCCCCAGCCCGCTCGATCCGCTCGCACCCGGGATCGGTATGATCGCGGGCAACGTCTCGGTTTTGTAGCGAGAAATGGTCTCAGATACCGATTCTGCCAGATCCTCCGTGATGAAAATCACGGCATATTGCTGCTTCGCCAACTCGTGGATCTTCTGGCGCGCTTCGTCCGGGGACGAGACCGATGCAGCCGTGATGCCCAGCGCCTTGAACGCCAGCACCACATCCTTGCTTCCAATGGCTGCCACCTTTGGCATGGCTGGGACACCTCCTATGAATACAGTTCGCGCAGCCGATCATCCAGCTTGCTGCGGGGCACATTCGCGCTCTTGGCGGTGGCGATCAGTCGAACGGCCATTGCCTCGCGCTCCCTGGCCAACAAATACCCGACCAGCGGCAGCACGCTCTGGCTCTCATAGCGATGCGGCCGGATCAGCCCAAGCAGCAGGTCATCCGCGCGCTTTTCGAGCAGCGCAATGCCCTCGCCCCGATTGGGCACAGCCAGCGCGTCCCGAATCAGCGGGGCGTATTCGGTCAAGAACGTGATGTTTTGCGCACGCTCCGGCTCATCTGCCACGCGCTGCACATCCTCGATCGACAGGCTCCCGCCCGGCACCAGCAGATCCTTCGCGAAGCTCGCACCCCGCCCCATCTGATTGGCGCGAAGCGCAATCAAAATGTTTGTCAGATCCGCCCTGGCCGCGAAATAGTGCTTGATGGTATCATTCTTGACCCCGACCAGCTTGTCCTGGATCATCTGATAGATTGCCTTGTCCAGCTGCGCATCCACATAAAGCGGGTCCATGCTGCTGGCAATGCGTTTTTCGATCTGCTCCATCGCCAGCTTGAGCGGCGCGGGCAGGTCGATGTAATTGTTCTCCGATACCGCACGGCGCAGACGCTCCGGGTCGATCGTGCCGCACTGCGAAAGCTCGCTCGGCACCAGCCCCAGCACGCGCGATTTCAGCAGTACCTTGAGGTTTAGCGCGTCATACTTGAGCAAAAAGCAATCGGTCACATCTGGTTCGGGCGTATCATCCCTAACCTGCTTGCAGGCCTGCTGCAGCTGGTTGTCGCACAGCGCTTCGATGTCTGCGCGGGTGCGCGCCTCGCCCCAGCCAAACTCCGTCAGCGCGCGCGCCATCTCTTCAAGCGAATTCGCCGATGCCAGCCGATCCAAGCCGGATCTGCCCATCAGCCCCTGCTCCAGCACGCGCACGCGACCTACCGCGAAACCATGACTCTTCTGAGGCATCCTATCAAGCCTCCCCAAACAGCATGTTGGCCACATCGGCCTCCATGCCCTGCTTGGCTTCCCTGAGCACGGCCGCATAGGAGCAATTGATCTCCATGCCGCCGGCGCTGAGGATAAAGCCACCCTCAATCGGGCGCGCCTCGCTGCCCATGCTCACGGGCGTCTTGCCCAAAGCCTGCAGCTGCTGATTCACGTCCGACAGGAACGCCCCGTCAAACATGCCCCGATCCGCCTGATCGCACAGGATCTGCTCGCCACCCTGCGCGGCCTGCAAAAGAAGGCGCTTGTTGTATGCCGCCTGCTGATCCTTGGGCATGTTGCGCATGCCGGCCAGCGCGGTATCAAACACCTGATCGATCACCTCGCGCTTCGCGCCCAGCATGTCTTTTTTGGCCTCCAATTCGGCCATGCGCAGCATGCGGCTACGAAGCACATCCTGATCCTGCTTGGTTTGCGAATCCAGCGCCTTGCGTCGCTCATTCATGCGCGCTTCGCTGTCCTTGCGCTGCTCCTCGGCGCGCATATGCGCGTCCTTCAGGATGCCGGCCGCAGCGACGCTCGCGTCCTCTATGATTTTCTTGCCAATGGCGTCCGCCTTCAAAATGGATAACCCCCTGTCCGATGATCTTGGAGAACCGCCGCCCCATGGACAGGCCGTTCACCAGGGGAAGTGTTCTCGTTCACCCAATCATTGGATGAACCAATTGCTTGCAATTTCCCGCCAAATCCACCCATGACCTTTCGTCAACCCGCGGGCGGTCAAGCGTTGATACAGCGGTAGTATGCCGATGAGACGAATTCGTGTTCAGGTACGCTTGCAGGAACCCGAATGTGTAGCAGCGCTACATCGAGCGGTTCTGCGGGCGTGCATGGGCGCGAAGGCGTCCATCAGGATGCTGCCGATGTGTCCGTGGTGCCAGCATTAAATCTGAATGAACCACACGATCAGGAACGAGGCCAGC
>JAJDGF010000048.1 GCA_030265545.1 Eubacteriales bacterium OttesenSCG-928-N13 | reverse complement strand
CATAATGTTATCTTGCATAATGTGATGGGATGTTATCTGCTCCGGCTGCCGCCGCCACCACGAGAGCCACCGCCCCCGCTGCCGAAGCCGCCACCACCACGAGAGCCACCACCGCCGCCAAAGCCGCCGCCCCCAAAGCCACCACCGCCGGGTGGCGGTCTGCGGTTCCCGCGATTGCTGTTGTTGCGGCCCATCAGATAGCCGCCCAAGAAACTGCCAAATCCTCCGCCACCACCTCGGTAATAGCCACCGCCATACCCGCGGCGCGAACGGCTGGTGATCAGCAGAAGCAGCACAATTATGACGATGGCAAATATGATGCTGCCCGCACCATCGCCCTGATCCTCATTATAGCCGCTCTGATTGTTGTTATACTGGCTGCGCTGCTGGTTCAAAAACGCCTGATACTGACCGGTCACATCGGACGCTTGCAGGTTCACATCGTAGATGTACGCCACCTGATTGAACAGCGCATCGAACATGGCGATTGCGCCCTTCTCATACTGCTTTGAGGCAAAATACGGCTCCAAATACTGATCTGCCATCGTGCTGAGATCGCCGCTGGACAGATTGCCCTCAATCCCTCTGCCCTGCATATACGCATAGTCATCATCGTCAATCGCGAGCAGCACCAATACGCCGTTGTTCTCTTGAGAGGAGCCGATCTTCCATTCGTTGAACAAACGAGTCGTATAATCGACGATGGGTTCACCCTCCGTGCTATTGACCGTGACGAACACGATCTGTGCGCCGCATGCCTTATACAGCTCATCATTGTTGAACACGATGTGCGATTCAGCCGATGTGCTCAGCACATTCGCCTGATCCAGCACATAGAAGTCATCGTTGGGCTTGGGCAACTGCGCAGCAGCGAGCGCCACGCAAGACAGCAGCAGTATGCAGCATATGATCAATCCAATTTTCTTCATGGCACATCCCACCTTTCGCCCGTCCTGGTTCTATTCAAATAGCGGCAGCTCATCCACGCCCGTGAAGCCGGAGATGATGTTCGCCGGGAATCTCGATATTGATTGATTGAACTCTCTCGCCACCGCGTTGTACGTGTCGCGACTGATCGTGTCGGCGCGGGACTTGATTTCTCTGTAGGCTGCGTTGATATTGGTCTTGTCCGTCTCGGACAAGTTCTGCTGCTCCAGCTCGGTATACAGCGTCTCCACCGCGCGGGTCAATTTCGTGTTGGCGTCATTGCGATCAGACAGCTCGGCGGAGTTGGTCAGCAGATCGGCGGCCTCCTTGACATCCGCAAGCGCGGCGCTGTCCGAAGGCAGGTATTTGCCGGCAATCGACACCAATATGGCCGCTTTGTCGGCGCGCGCATCCAAATCTCTATTGATGCTCAGCCCATCCTTCTGCGCGCCATCGGTAAAAATCTGCTGCACAGAAAAGCGCATTTCCTTCATGGCCCCGCCACCGTACAGCGATATGGACAGCAGAACAACCACCGCCAGTACGATCCAGGCGATCAATCGGTTTTCAGAAAAGCGCATACATACAACCTCCTCGGGTCACATTGTTGGTCGATCGTTGCGGCAGAGGGGTTCTCTGCCGCAACGCAAAAGTATCGATTGATTACACCTGATCGGGCGCCTTCACGTCCGGGGTCAAGGTGAGGGTGATGCCGTCCGGGTTGGCCGCGGGCTGAGCGGGCGCTGCTGCCGGGGCGGCGGGCGCTGCGGGCGCGGGGGCAGGTGTGTCGGTGCGCACTTCCATCAATTTGGCCTTCAATTGGCTCTCGATGTTGGCCAGCTCCTGCTCGGCCTGCGCGCGCTGCTCCTTGCCCTTCTGCTGAATGTCCAGCACCTCGTCCATGGTCTGGATCAGCTTGGCGTTGGTTTCCTTCAAGGTCTCGATGTCCACGATGCCGCGCTCCGATTCCTTGGCGGTCTCGACGGTGGCGGTGTGCAGCATATCGGCGTTCTTTTTGAGCAGCTGGTTGGTCAGGTCGGTCACCTCGCGTTGCGCATCCATCGCGCTCTGCGTGTGCGCCAGACCCATCGCCATCACCATCTGGCTCTTCCAGAGCGGGATAGTGTTGACCAAAGAGGACTGGATCTTCTCGGCCATCAGCTGGTTGGAATTCTGTAGCAAGCGGATCTGGGGCGCCATCTGAATGGAGATGTTGCGCGTCAGTTCCAGATCATAGATCTTCTTTTCGAAGCGGTCAATCTTGTTGGCCAGATCGTTCGCGGCCTGGGCATCCTCCGGCAAGCCGGACTTGGTCGCCTTGTCGCGCGCGGCCACCAGATCGGTCGCCTTGACATCCACGATGCGCTTTTTGCCCGCCTCGATGTACATGGACAGCTCTTTGAAATACTTGAGATTCTCCTCATAGAGCTGGTCGAGGGTGGCAATGTCCTTGAGCAGCTGCACCTGATGCTGCTCCAGCCCATCGGTGATCTTGTTCACGTTGGTCTCAGCGCTGTCAAACTTATTTTTCAGCTGCGTCAGCTTGTCCACGTTGCGCTTGAACAGCCCCAAAAAGCCGCCCACCTTCTGATCGTCGTCGATGCTGAAGCCCTTGAGTTCAGACACCAGACCTGTGATCATGTCGCCCACTTCGCCCAGATCCTTGGTCTGCACGTTCTTGAGCGCGCTGTCCGAGAAGCTGGCGATCTGCTGCTGCGCGGATGCGCCATAGGCAAAGACCAGGTTCGAATCCGTCACGTCGATCTTCTTGCTGAACTCATTGATCATCTGCTGCTCTTGGGGCGTGAAGTTGTTCTGCACGTCCTGGGCAGAGGTCATCGAGCGATCACCCAGCAGCGACTCATCCGCGCTGCTCTGCGCGGCCTGCGCAACCTGTGCGACGGCGGCGGTGGTCTGGGCGGTCACCTGCTCCACGGCCTGCATCGCATCGGGCGCGATGGGCGCGGGCTGAGACATGATCGGCTGCGCAGAAAGCACGGGCGCGACCGTCTCTGCCACAGGGGCAGCGGCCTCAACCACGGGCGCAACTGCTTCAGGCGCGGGCGTGGTGGGGACTTCGAGCACGGGCTCGGCGGGCGTTTCCGTCACAGGGGCGACCGGCGCCACCTCGGGCTGCTGATCGGGAGTGGGGTTAAGGTTTAGTTCGTCTGACATTGCTGTGTATCCTCCTTAATCGCCTTTTGAATGCCTTCTTCGGTCAGGCCGTCGCCTGCCATCATGGTTTCAAGTACCTGGACATCGCTCGTCATATCGAGCGCTTCGTCCTTATAGAGGTTGTCCAGCTGCTTATCAAACGCATCCCCAATCATGCCCAGGCTGCTCTCCACGCTGCTCATGGCCTTTTGGATCTGCTCCCCGCTGGAACCCAGCGCGGACAGGGTCCTATACTGCTCCAGCAACTTGGTGGTGGTGGGCAGATAATAGTTCATGAACTTGCGCACCTGGTCGGCACGCTCCTTCTTGTCCGCGACCGCGTTCAGGATCTGCGCGCCCGATTTTTCCAGACGGTCGATCTGGGCGGTGATGACGGGGGCGGGGATGCCCAAGTTGGCCTGCTTGATCTTTTCCAGATCCTCACGGCTCTGTTGGAGCAGCGCGTCCACCTGCGAATCACCCGATGTGGGCATGATTTCCTCCTTGCGCCCCGGGAAGAACTTGCTCGCGGCCAGATAGGCCACCACCGACAGCCCGGCGCACAACAGAATGTGCCCGGTCTCGTACAGCTTGCCCACGAGCCCATACAGCGCCCACACAGCGGCTGCGATATAAATCGGAATGGCCGACTTGATTGTCTTTGTCTTCATAACACACAACACCTCCGGATCATTCAAAAGGTCACGCCGCACAGCCTGCCCAATCCGGCGACATGCGCGGCGGATTGGGATTTTCATAGCGATGGCGGAGGAAAATCAATACCCACGGTCAGCATTGCGACCGGAAAACCGTGAGGTTATCAGCAATTGGAAGTCCTCCTCCTTTTACATCAAAGAACCACAGGTTTTTGATGCGCCAAACACCTCATTATGTATTGTAGCCTAAATCGCGCCGCCATGCAATGCAAATTTGGTTGAATTCATCAAATTGTTGCATCAATGACGCTTTTACGTGCGCGATTGCACCATTGGACCGCGTGCAGGCCGTCCTCTGGCGGGCATCGGAGCGGTGCCTCATCATGCAGCGCGCATGATGCAAAATAGCGGATCTCATTTTGGTACATTGGGTCTGTGAGCAGCGCTGCATGGCTCTTGGGTTCATCATTTGCCCGCACCACATCCAGCACCCCGCGCTCCAGATCAAAATAGAGGTAACCCCTCTCAAAATCCATGCGCCCCACGCGCACGGCGTGCTTGTTGTAATAGGGCAGCCAATCGGCCATCAGCGTGATCATGCGCCCGTTTGCATAATGAAACTGCGCGCTCGCCGAGCCAATCGCATCGCTGCCGGGCAGCGGGATGCCATCGCAATGGAGCGCATCCGGCCAGCCAAACAGCCAACCGGCAGCGTCCAGATCATGGATCATCACATCCAGCAGCAGGCCGCCGCTCTGGCGCTCGTCCAGCATCCAATCGCTCGTGGGCATGGCCTGGCTGCGCGTGAAATACGCCCGCCGCGGGGCACCCAGCTCGCCCTCGTCAATCAACCGCTTCATCAGCAGATAGGGTGCATAGAACCGAAGCGGCATCGCGATCATCAGCTGCTTGTTGGTTTGATCCCTGCAAGCGATCATCCGCTCACATGATGCGATATCCAGCGCCATCGGCTTCTCGCATAGCACATGCAGTCCTGCCCGCATGCACTGGGTGGCCAGCCGCTCATGCAGAAACGTGGGCACGCAGATATCCACCGCATCCAACGATTCACGCTCGATCATCTGCTGCAAATCGGTGTAGGCGGGCAGTTCGCCTGCGTGCGCCAGTGCGGCCAGATCCGTATCGCACACCGCACACAACTTGATGGGTGCATCGGTTTTTGCGAGCGCCTGATATGCACGGAAATGGTGACCCCTGGCCACCCGACCAAACCCGATCATCCCGATGCGCAACACCTGCATATTTGACCTCCCAGCTGGATCGGATGACAAATCGAGCGCGCGAATGTCACATCGCGCGCTCAGAAATGGATCCATTATTCGGCAGTTTCTGCCTTCTTGGCACGCGGCTTGCGCGCGGGCTTGGCGGGAACGCCATCGACCGCAGGAGCCGCCGCCTTCTTGGCTGCGGGCTTGGCAGCAGGTGCTTTCTTCGCGGCTGCGGGTTTCTTCGTCGGTGCTTTCGCGGCCGCGGGCTTCTTGGGTTCCGCATCCGCCTTGGCGGTCGCAGTCTTCTTCGCAGCGGGCTTCTTGGCTGCCGCCTTTTTCGGCTCAGGCTTCACGGCATCTGCCTTCTTTGGAGATTCAATCAGCTCACGATACAGATCCATATAATGGTGCGCCGACTGATCCCAGCCATACTGCCCCTTCATCGCGCGCTCCATCAGCATGCGCCAGATGTCCTTGCGATCGCGATAGTAGTCCACCGCCCATTCGACCACGGACAGCATATCGTGCGCATTATAATTAAAGAAGGTGAAGCCATTGCCATCATCGGTGAATTCATTATAGGAAACCACCGTATCGCGCAAGCCGCCCGTCTCACGCACCACCGGCAGCGTGCCATAGCGCAGCGAGATCATCTGGCTCAGCCCGCACGGCTCAAACATGGACGGCATCAGGAACATATCGGACGCGGCATAGATCTTGTGCGCCAGCTGATGGTTCATCTCGATGCGCGCGGCCAGCTTGCCCTGATACTTCCATTGTGCCCAGCTGAACAGGTCGATGTATTTGTCCTCGCCCATGCCCAGCACGACCATCTGTGCGCCGGTGGACAGCAGGCCATCCAGCACGCGCTCCACCAGATCGAGGCCCTTCTGGCCGGACAGTCTGCCAACCATGCCGATCAACGGGATGTCCGCGCCCACCTCAAGCCCCAGCTCCTGCTGCAAGGCAAGCTTGTTTTGCACCTTGTCATCCAGGCTGGTGATGCCGTAATTTTTCACGATGTCCTTGTCGGTTTCGGGATTGTATTCGTCGGTATCAATGCCGTTCAGGATGCCCACCAAATCGCGCGAGCGCGCCCGGAGCAGCCCGTCCAGCCGCTCGCCATAGTAGGCGGTCTGGATCTCCTCTGCATAGGTGGGGCTGACGGTGCTGATCTTGTCGCAGAAGGTGAGTCCGCCCTTCATGAAGCTGCACTGGCCGTAGAATTCCAACTTGTCCGCCGTATACGCCAGGCTGCCGAGCGAGACCAGTTCCTCGATCTCGTTGATCGGGAACAGCCCCTGATACTGCAGGTTGTGCACGGTGAACACGGTGCGCACGTCCTTATAGGCGGGCAGCACGCGATACTGGATCTCCAGCATCGGCGGGATCAGGCCGGTCTGCCAGTCGTTCAATTGCAGCACGTCCGGCACGAACATGATCTGCGGCAGCGCCTCCAGCACCGCGCGGCAGAAGAACGCGAAGCGCTCGCCCTCGTCCCCGCCCAGACCATAGATATAGGGGCGGCCGAAATAGTATTCGTTGTCGATGAAATAATAGGTGATATCATTGAGCACCAGCTTTTCGATGCCCACATACTGGCGGCGCCAGCCCAAATTGACATAGAAATAGAGCACATGCTCCATCTTGGCACGCCATTCATAGGGGATGGCGCTGTATAGCGGAGAGATCACGCGCACGTCTACGCCCTGCTTTTTGAGCTCCTTGGGCAGCGCGCCCATCACATCCGCCAGACCGCCGGTCTTGGAGAATGGGACGCACTCAGAACCAACAAACAACACTCTCATTTCGACATTACCTCCGAAAACCAATCTATAAAAACCATGTCGCAAGGGCAGGGCTGCCCCTGCGCCACATGATTCATACCAATATGCATTTTACAGCGTGATTCCCTTGCCGATCACGATGGGATACGCCGCCTGGCCAACCAGCTTGCCCGAGCGGATGGTGACCGCCTTGTCAAAGATGACATTGTCCACTTCGACGCCGTCCTGGATATCGCATTCCTGCATGATGACCGAGTTTTTGACCACGGCACCCCGTCGCACGCGCACCCCGCGGAACAGCACCGAATTGATGACCGTACCCTCAATGATGCAGCCGTCCGCGACCAGCGAATTGTTTGCGACCGCGCCACGCAGATAGTTCGCGGGCACCTCATCCCTGACCTTGGTATAGATCGGATGTAGCCCGAACACCTCTTGGCGCGTGTTATAGTCTAGCATATCCATGTTAAAACGGTAATAGCTGGAGATGGATTCTATGCAACGATGATAGCCCTCGTATTCGAATCCCTTGACCTTCAGCAGCTTGTTTTTCACATAGTAGCTCAACAGATCCTTGTGAATATCGTGCATGCCATGCGCGACCGCCTGATCCACCAGATGCATCAGCAGCGTGCGCTTCATCAGAAGCACCGTCATGCTGAAGTTGGGATAGGTGGGCACGTTCGGCCCGATCTCAATGTCCATCACAGATCCGTCGTCATCCAGCTTGAAATAGGCGTGGTTGCCCGCCATGCTGGAGAAGATGCGCGACTCGGAATAGGATTTGCTATACATCACGCTGATATCCGCGCTCGATTCGATATGCTGCGTGACGAAATCGTCATAGGTGGCGCTGAACACGCCATAGCTGCCCGTCAGGATCACATATTCCTGCTTGGCGCGCCGAAGATACCCGATGTTGGAGCGCAACGCGTCCAGCGTGCCCTCGTAGTTGCCCACATCCTCACGCGTCTGGAAGGGCGGCAAGATGGACAGTCCGTCCGTCTTGGTGTGCAAATCCCATTCCTGGCCGGAGCCCAGATGATCCATCAGCGAATGATAGTTCTTCTGCACGATCACGCCCACGTTGCGGATGCCCGAATTGACCATGTTGGAGAGCATAAAATCGATCATGCGATAGCGCCCAACGACCGGCAACGCCGCCACGGCGCGCGTGCTGGTCAGCTCCCGCATGGTGATGTCATTTTTCGTGGTATAGATCAAACCCATCACATTTTTCATTTGTCCGTGCCCTCCTTCTGATCGCATTCTGCCTGCGAAACCTGCTCGCCCGGCAGCACGCGGAAGTCTTTGGGCATCACGGTGCCCGAGCCCACCAGCGCGATATCGCTATCGCCCTCTGCGCCCACAATGCAATTCTCGCCGATCACGCAGCCCTCGCCGATGACCGCGCGCCGAATGATCGCGCCCGGCATGATCACACTCCCCGGCATGATGATGCTGTCCTCCACGATCGCGCCCTCATGCACCTTCGCATCCGCGAACAGCACCGAATGATGCACCGTGCCGAACACCTCGCAGCCCTCCGTGATCAACGATCCGGTGGTGACGGCGCGCGCACCCACATAGTGGGGCGGCTGGATCGGGTTTCTGGCATAGATGCGCCAGTTCTTGTCGTATAGGTTGAACTTGGGTGGATCCTCGATCAGATCCATGTTGGCCTCCCACAGGCTGTGGATGGTGCCGACGTCCTTCCAATAGTCCTCAAAGCTATAGGCCATCAGCTTCAATTTGTTATTCAACATCTTGGGGATGATGCTGTGCCCGAAATCGTTCTTTGATTTCTTGTCCGCCTCATCCTCGATCAGATACTGCTTGAGCACGGACCAGGTGAACACATAGACGCCCATCGAGGCGTTGTTGCTCTTGGGGTTCTTGGGCTTCTCTTCGAACTCAATCACGTTGTTCTCGTCATCGGTGTTCATGATGCCAAAGGAGGGTGCCTCCTCCCACGGAACGGGGCGCACCGCGATCGTCACATCCGCACCGTTTTTCATGTGCGAGGAGAGCATGCGATTGTAGTCCATCTTATAGATGTGATCGCCCGAAAGCACCAGCACATAGTCCGGATCGTATTGCTCGATGAAGGTCATATTCTGATAGATGGCGTTGGCCGTACCCTTGTACCATTCGCCGCTCTTGCCCTTCACATAGGGCGGCAGCACAAACACGCCGCCGTTGTTGAGATCAAGTCCCCACGGCTGGCCAGAACCTATATAATGGTTCAGCTCCAGCGGCTGATACTGGGTCAGCACGCCGACCGTATCGATGCCCGAATTGGAGCAGTTGGACAACGGAAAATCGATAATTCTATATTTGCCGCCAAACGGAACGGCCGGCTTGGCGAGAGTTTGTGTCAACAATCCCAGCCTGCTTCCCTGTCCGCCTGCCAACAACATGGCAATGCACTGTTTATGGCGCATATCACATCAGTCCCTTCATGCGTAGTATTCCATCACGTAACCAGTATATAACATTATACGCCATTTTTTAGGCAAATACCAGACCCAATTAAAAAACCCGTCACAAGTCACAATTTCGCCCATCATTTTTTAGAGAAGGCGCGAAGTGCGCCGCCTCCGCACCCCATGGAGGGCCAAACCCATCGCACGTATACATATCATATGCAAAGAGCACCGGCAAATAGTACACCATGTATGTGCATATTCTGTAAACACAAATCGACTGCATTGAATCATAAAAGTCGAACGTCTGCGATCGGCAGACGTTCGACCGATGGATCATCCACATTTGCTGCGCCGTGCAGCCCATCAGATCAAATCCGGTGACATGCGCGGTGGATTTGGATATCCCGAAGCGATCGCGGAGGGAAATCCATGCATATGGCCCGCCTTGCGCACGGAACACCGCGAGGTTTTCAGCAAGGCGAAGCTCTTTTCCTTTCGCATCAAATGACCTCGGCGATTATGATGCGCAGAGAATCGTTACTTGAGCACCGTCTGGCTCAGCAGCGACCCCTCGCCGAAGCTGTTCACCAGCAGCAGCTCCATCTCTGCCATGCAGGCGGTCATGGGATTCTCGGTAAAGTCCACCCGCTGCCCGGCCTCAATCTCCCGGTTGGTCTGGTCAATCGCGTTGCTGACGGTGGTATAGAATTCATGGCTCACGATGCTGGCATCCATGCCATACACATCAATCAGCACGTTGTTGAGCGAATACGCCGAATATAGGTGCGTGCGAATGGTGGGCAGCAGCGAGCCAGCCACATCCACGCGCGGCAGTGTGAATTGATCGTAGGTGCGCATGATCATGGTCAAGTCATTTTGGATGCCCGTGCGCAACTCCTCGCGCGAATCATAAACCAGCCGATCGCTGCGTGCCTTCATGACCGACACAACCGTCAGCGCAATGGCCAACGCCAGCACCAGCGCGCACAACACATACACTGGATTGAGCCGCACACGATTGCCCGGCCGCCTGGAGTGTTTCAATCGAAATTGCGCCATGCTTGTGCTTCCTTTCTGTCGCGTGCATGCATCTGATATAGATTATGATATGCACTTACACACATAATTATACGCGATCAGACAAGATTTTTCTATATGCACAGCCAAAGTTCATGCATAAAACACATATTATATACGCATATTATTCATATATGTCAAAATATTTGTAACAATTGCACAAAGCGATTTTTGGGCTTTCGCAATCATTCGGCAAAATTTTCATCGATTTGGATCACGCATTGATAGCGAGAATCCAGCTGCTGCATGCGCTCGAGCAGCTGTTCTTTCAGCCGATCGCGGGTGCCAGAATCCATCTCGTGCGGCACCACCAGATCGAAGATCAGATTGATCTGATGCTCCCCTTCCACCATGCGAAAGTCGTGCATGCTGAGCGATGGATCGAGATCCTTCAGCTGTTCAATCAGCGAATCTCGCACCGCATTGGTGCGCGCATCATTGAGCGAAATCGGGTCCATATGGATCACGATCGGGATGTTCAACTGCTCCAAAATGCGCTTCTCCGCCGCGTCAATTTGCTCGTGGGATAGGTTGATGTCCTCGCTGTCGGACACCTCCGCATGCACAGAAGCCATCACGCGCCCCGGACCATAATCGTGCAGAATCATGTCATGAATGCCCACGATGCCGTCCGTTTCCAGCACCAGCTCGCGGATCTTCTTGACCAGTTCCGGATCCGGCTTCGACCCGAGCAGCAGATCCACGGTGTCCTTCGCGATGCGAATGCCGGACACCAGCACCAGCACCGAGATGATCAGACCGGCCACCGCATCCACCGGGATGCGCACATACGGATCAATCAGCGCCGCCGCCAGCACCAGCGTGGTCGTGAACACGTCATTCAGGCTATCGGTCGCCGCCGCGCGCAGCACGCCCGATTGGATGCGCGCGCCAATCTGCCGATTGTAGTAATACATCCACAGCTTCACCAAGATCGACGCGCCCAGCAGCACCATGATCAACGGGGTGATCTGCACAGCGGTCGGGGATGCCAGCTTCAGGATGGACTCCTTCAACAGCTCGATCCCGACCACCAAGATCAGCGCAGCAATCCCGAGCGCGCACACATATTCGATGCGTCCATGCCCAAACGGATGCTCCCGATCCGGCTTGCGCCCTGCCATGCGCGCGGCCACCAGCGTGATCAATGAGCTGCCCATGTCCGAGATGTTGTTGAATGCATCCGATGACACCGCGATCGAACCGGTGATGATGCCGATCGGCAGCTTGACCAAAAACAGCAAAAAATTGAGCACCATGCCCATGCCGCCCGCCAGCTGAGAATACTGTGAGCGCGTAGCCACATCTGTGGCATTGTCCGGCTCACGCACGAACTTGCGAATCAAAAATGAAAGCATAGCAATCGCCTCCTGTTTCCAATTATGGGTTGGGGCATATCGGTTTGTCAAGCGTAACCATTTGCATATGCGGTGCGGCTGTTATATAATGATGGAAAATCTGCGATGGGAGGGCTGCGCATGAAGATGGATCGGCTACTGGGCATACTGACCATGCTGCTGCAACACGACCGCCTGACCGCACCGCAGCTGGCGGAGAGGTTCGAGGTCAGTCGCCGCACCATCGCGCGCGACATCGATGCACTGTGCATGTCGGGCATTCCCGTCATCACGCAGCAGGGTGTGGGTGGCGGCATCTCCATCGCGCAGGGTTACAAGCTGGACAAGAGCGTGCTGACGACGCAGGAGCTGGGCGATATCATCGCCGCGCTCCGGGGCATCGGAAGCGTGTCCGAGCCATCCCGTTTGGAACGCACACTGGACAAGCTGATGCCGGGCGGGCAGAGCGTGGTCTCGCTCAAGGACAGCATCGTGATCGAGCTGGCCGCCAACGATCGTGACCGGCTGACCCAGGTAATCGCGATGCTTCGCGAGGCCATCCAAGGCAGCCAGCAGCTGCAGTTCGTGTATCATTCGCCCAAAGGGGAGTTCTCGCGGAGGGTGGAGCCCGCACTGATCCTGTTCCAATGGGGTGCCTGGTATCTGTTTGGGTATTGCCTGGATCGACAGGATTGGCGCACGTTCAAGCTATCCCGCATGATGAATGTGCAGCTCATAGACGAACCATTTGCCCCGCGCGAGGTGCCGATGGAGCGCACCAATTTTCATGCGCTGCACCCGGATGAAAAGCAGGTGGTGGCGCTGTTTGATCCATCGATCAAATACCTTCTGATCGATAGCTATGGCATGCAGTGCTTCACCCAGCAGCCGGATGGCAAGCTGCTGTTTCAGGTGGGCTATACCAATCATGATTATATGCTGAGCTGGCTATTGCAATTCGGGGATAAGGCGAAAGTGCTCAGTCCCGCATCGATCGCCGAGGGCATCGCGCGCATCGCTGCCAATTTGGTTGCACAATATAAAACATGACAGATAGATGTCGTGTTTCGCATGGTATTATCGTCGTATCAACTTTGAGGAGGATGAATCTGATGGACATTCGGGACAAAGCAATACAGCTGCTGGAGAAGTGTGAGGACGTGGTGTTGGCATCGGTGAGCGAGGACGGCTATCCGCGCCCCTGCGTGATGAGCAAAAACCGGTCGAAGGGCGTGGGATCGATCACGATGTCCACCGGCTTCAACGGCGTGAAAACCAGGCATTTTCTGCGGGATGGCAAGGCAGGCGTGAGCTATCGCGAGGGCGGAAACAGCGTGACACTGACGGGGCACGTGACCGTGCACACCGACCTTCAAACCAAGAAGGATGAATGGCAGGATTGGTTCATCGAGCATTTCCCGGGCGGTGTGGAGGACAAGGACTATTGCGTGCTCAAGTTCGAGGCGATTGAGGCCATACTTTGGATCGATGGCGAATTCGTCACACTCAGTGGGGATCAGCTGTAATAAAGACACCTTGGCAAGCACCGATTAAAGCGGTGGTGTGATGGCGAGTGAATTCTCGTACGTGCGCAGATGCAAGGAAAATTCATCAGTTCAA
>JAJDGF010000047.1 GCA_030265545.1 Eubacteriales bacterium OttesenSCG-928-N13 | reverse complement strand
TATAAAGCGTTTTTGACTCCGGAGATAGAGTTCGAGCGGTTTATGCCTCTCAGCATGGCCGCGGATTTTGACGTGTATGTCGACGCGCAACCACACCGCTACGAATCCTCGCCGCAGCTCATCGCCCTGACCAGCCCCGGCGTCATCACGAACCCCGGAAGCGTGCCGTCCGAGCCTGTCCTTACGGTCATGGGATCGGGCGACATTGCGCTGCTGGTGGCCGGTCAAACGGTGCTGATCGCGGGCCTCCAGTATGAGATCATCATCGACTGCGAAGCAAAGCTGGCGTACAAGAACAACTTGGACGGCACCATGACACTGCTTACAAACAGCGTCACCCTGCCGGACGACGAATGGCCGACCATGCCATCTGGCCCCGTGCCAGTGAGTTGGGCAGGCAACGTGACGGAAGTAGAGATTCGGGGCAACTGGAGGTGGCTGTAATTGGGTCATGCCTACATCTATACCCCGGATGCAGAGGATTTTGACAGTCTTGGTTTGGCTGGGGCATTGACCGCCAACACCTGCGAGTTCGAGGAAATCGCAGGCGGCATGAGCCAGCTAACGCTGGAGCACCCGCTGGACGCGCTTGGGCGCTATCGGCTAATCAAGCCGGGGTATATCATCAAAGCGCCCGTGCCCGTGCGTACTACGCCCGAGATCGACGGTACGCAAATCGTGACCAGCGTGGAGAAATGGACGGTCTCCCCGCTGGCCACTAAGGCGCAACGCTATCTGTATACCAAATCCACGAAGGGTAAGAAAAAGAAGTGTCTGCCCGCCGACCTGGGCGTGATCGTCACCAATCGCGGCACAGACAGATACAAGGTCAAAACCAGCAAATACGGAACGGGCTGGATTGATAAGGAAGCGTTGACGGGTGGCGTGAGTGAGGTAATCCCCGACACCCCTGCTGGTATTGAGACGGCCATGCCAGCATCAAGTGTGCAACCGCAGTTGTTCCGCATCAAGAAGGTAGAGCAGTCCGAAACCGGCATTAGGGCTGAGGCAGAGCACATCAGCTATGATCTGATGGGCAACGTATCCCATTACGTGGCGGACAATCCCACGGCAGATCAAGCCATACAAGGGATACTCTCTACTACCGCACAGCCGCACGATTTCACCGCGTATACGGACGTGGCCGATCAGCGCATAGACATTGACTACCGCCGCGAGAACCCGATCAAGGCGTTGCTAGACCCAGAGGCGGGTGTCCTTGCACGTTGGGGACTAGAGCTTGTACGAGATGATTATGAGCTATACCTGCTTTCAAATGCAGGTGTAGACCGAGGCGTCCGAATCGAATACGGCAAGAACATGCTTGGCGTGAATTGCAAGACAGAGACCGATGGGGTCATAACAATGGTGCTGCCGGTTGGAGAAAGCAAAGAGGGTAAGCCGGTATATCTGACCAGCGACCCCAACAAAGTCAGCGAGACAATAACACCCTCGTCCTATATCAGCAGCGGTAATGTCGCGGACTACGCCACGCCGCACATTATGGTTCTAGACGTGGCAGAGGCCAAGATCGACAGCAAAAAAGGCGGCTCGCATGTGACGCCAGCGCTTGCTGCTGCGCGCATGCGAGACGCAGCGAACCAAGTATTTGCAAACGGTGGGCATCTACCCACGGTGAACCTTACGGTGGATTGGCTGCGGCTGGGCGACACTGTGGAATACGCTCAGTTTGCGGAGCTAGATAATGCATTTTTGTACGACCCAGTAACAGTGATCCATCAACCATTGGGCATCAAAGCTACCCTAAAGGTAGTGCGAATCAAGTTTGATTGCTTGACGGGCAACTACCTGGAAACTGAATTAGGCACGCTTGGGAACATGCTGATCAATAGCACTCTCACCACATGGCAAATCCCGCAGGGCATCTCAGGGGGCAAGCTCGCGCTTGGCTCTATTGATGGTGCACAATTGGCCGACGATACCATAAACACGCGCCATGTCCAGGCCGAGACGGTCACAGCCGACAAGATCAATTCAAATTTGATCACCGTTGGCTGGTTTCAGGCGGGGGTGGCGCAGATCACCGTCGCCGCGATTGAAACGGCAGACATCGACTGGGCAAACATCCAGACGCTAAACGCGACGATGGCAACGGTGGCAAAGGCGCAGATCAATACCGCCAACATTATCGCCGCCAACATCAACTGGGCGCAGATACAGACGCTTAGCGCGGATATCGCGACGATCGCAGTAGCGCAGCTGACCACCGCCAACATAGAGGATGCTGACATAGACTGGGCGCAGATCGACAGCCTGCAAGCGTCGGTGGCGCAGCTGGTACAAGCCAGCATCGGCACAGCAGACATCGGCTACGCGCAAATCAAAGACTTGGTAACAGGTACAGCGATCATCACCAGCGGCGCGGCAGGTCAATTATATATCAACAGGCTAAATGTAACGGACGCGAATATGGTCAGTCTGACAGTCGGCGAAATCCTGCTAAAAGGCGAAGATGGCCAGTTTTACCGTTTGACGCTGGATGAGAGCGGAGAAGTGGTGGGCGTGCCTGTGCAGGTTGAAGGGGACAACATCGGTGATGACACGATCCCGGCAGGTAAATTGATCGAGAACACCATTTCAGCGCGCGAGATCAACGTGGCGGAGCTGTTTGCCGACAGCGCGACGTTCGGCGCGATCAAGTCCGCCAACATCGATGTTGCCGACTTTTGGGCAAGCACTGCCAACATTGGCAAGGTCACCACCAACATGCTGGCCAGCGATGTGGGCGCGAATCTGGACATCAGATCAAACGAAACCATCCAGCTGCTGGTTAACAGTAATTACGTACGGTTGACGGACGCGGGGCTGGTGATCAGCACGAACGACCCGAACAACCATTTCCGTGTACTCATCACCGAAAACAGTGTGCAGATACAGCAGGACGGTCAATCAATCGCGGACTTTTCGGGCAACCAGATGCACGCGGAAGGCGCAGAGCTGCGGGACAGGCTAAAGATCGGTAACTGGCTGTTTATAACGCGCGAAGATGGCGGAATGAGCATATTGAAGGAGTGATGAAATGGCAAGTCATGTAATCGACTGGACAAAGACCTACAAGGCGTTGGAGATCGAGGTCGGGGACACGCTTGTCCTGCAAAAAACGCCGCGCACGACCTACGACGGCCCGAAGACTTCCGGTAGGACATATGGCCATTATCTGTCATTCGGCAGCGGCATGACAGTCGGCACGCTGTCCTTGGAGCGGCCCGAATCACCCTATAAGAAATTTCTAACGCCATTCACCGGAAGTGGTACGTACGCGGATGATAAAGAGTGTTTGGTAGACACGGACATCTACGGCACGGAATTTGACGAAGAAGACGTTGCGTATGCTAAAGGCTGGTTTGAATCCGCTACGCGCATACCGATCTACTTGCGGCAATTCTATACACCGGTATCAGGTACGGTTATCAGCGCCACCGTTTACGGTTCAGCTAAAACCGTTTACGTGTCCGTACCAGCATCGGAAGTCCCGACGGTAACCGCGACGCTTGGAGAATCCGCCGCAACGCAGCACATAGCAGATCACTTTGGCGCGTTTGTCCAAAATCGGTCGGTATTGGCATCGAGCATCATCGCCACACCGCCAAACGGCACCTACATCCAGCGTATTGACGTATATGAGGGCGCAGACGCAAGCGGCAGATATATCGGCGGCGCGGAATATGGTTATACCCTTGACCCCAACAGCATAACGGGTGAATCCATACCGCCCGACAGGGGAGCCATTAATCTGACGGTGACCGAATCGCAGCCCATAACAACCCTGTCCGGTCAGCGCACGATTGTCGTAACCGACGCACGCGGCAGGACAGCCACCACCACCATCAATTTTACCGCGCTGCCCAACACGCCGCTGTCGCTGTCGATGCTAGCCTTAGAGCGTACGGACGATCAGGGCATATCAAGCAACACGGGCAGTTATGCGCGGTATAAGGTGCAGGGGTTTGTTCAGTCGCTGAAACCCGATCAGACAGAACTAAACACCGCGCAGTTGACATTGCGCTGGCGCATTGCGGACACGCTGCTGGCATGGACAGAAATCAACGTGCCTGTAAGCGTTGGCATGATATCGGTTAACGCGTTTTTGGGCGACACATACGAATTTGACGCGGACGCAAGTTACACATTTGAAGCGATATTGACCGACTATTTCGGCAGCGTTTCGCGGCAGGGCATATTGGCGCAGGCGTTCACGCTGCTTGATTTCGGCGCGGACGGTAAGACGTTGGGCGTTGGTAAATATGCGTCACGCGCCGGTATCATGGACGTGGGGCTTGAAACCAATTTTGACAAGCTGGTCACGCTGAGCGGCGGTCTGTCAATCGGGGGCGGCGGTGCATTGCCAAAGGACATGGGCGGACTTGGCGCGGATGTTAGTGCGCAGACCGCGCTTAACGCGGCGATTGGGCGTGGTGCAGCAACAGGCACGCTTGTATCATATACCATTGCCACAGGCGTATATGGCGCACAGCGTATAACGTGGGACGCGCTGGAGCTAAACGACCAGTTTGACAGCTATCAAATAGCAGACCAGATAAACGGCATTATAGCGCTGCAAGCCGGCTGGTATACCGCCACGCTGCATAACCGGACAAACTCCAGCAGCATAACAAGCATGCTGGCTGCGCTGATGCAGTTTGCGGCAGGGTCTACGCCGCCCGCGACCACATCGGCGGGCATTGACACAATAGCAGGGATGACGCGCTATACGCTTGTATATATCCCCGGCAGCGGCGATTATAGGCGCGGCATGGTGACGGACACGTTTTATCTGCAAGCGGGGGAAATACTGATCCCCTACCTGCGTCCGACAGGCGGCAGCATCAGCGCGTCAAACACGCAAGGTACATTTACCATTGCAAAGATCGGGTAAAGGCGGTGATCCCATCACCATCACACACATCCTGCAACTGGGCGTATGCATATTAGGCTACGCCCTTATATTTTGGGCAGTATACCACAATCACAGATAGGGGGCGACATATATGTCGGCAGCACAACAACGCGCCGAGGCGGTACGGCTGATCAAATCGCGCACTAAGCGCAACAGTTATACGCAGGGCGCAAACAGGGGTTATGTGTTTGGCAAGCCCGAGGGGGCAGTCAAGGGCTACGGCGATTGCAGCAGCACGGTGCGCGAGGTGATCAAACGCGCAGCGGGTATCGACATCGGCGGAAACACATCCGCGCAGGTGGCCAATAGGGGCAAGGGCATCATGATCGAGGATAACCGAGACGGTAAGCGCAGTTACCCAACTATCGACAGGCTGACAGCAGCGGACTGTATCTACTATAAGGGCACCAAAGGCAACACGTGGGACGTGGGACATGTAGAGATGTACATCGGCGGCGGTGAGATCGCGGGGCATGGCAGCGGCACAGGCCCGACAATCAAAAACTGCAAGGCTTACAGCCAATCGCGCACGGGCGCACGCAAGTACCTGTGCGTGATACGCTGGATTAAAGACGATAATATCACCTATAAGCTGGGAGACAGGCCGCTAAGCTATGGCATGGTCGCCTCGGACGTGGGGGAACTGCAAACCCTGCTCGTGCAACTGGGTTACGATCTGGGCAGCTACGGCGCGAACAAAAACGGCGTAGACAACGATTACGGCAGCAAGACCGTCAAGGCGGTAAAATTAGAGCAGCGGTGTGCAGGGCTGGCGCAGACAGGCACGGCGGACGTGCTGACCATTGATCACATCAAAGGATATCGGCTCATATGAACCATCGCTAATGTGCAGCTTCCCATGCTTTCCTGGCACTTTAACCTCACGCATGTTCTTTGCGGCACGCGGGATGTTAGGGTACCACACCATCCACACGCCCATGTTGTCAGATTTGATGCCGTTGAATGAAAAACCATAACCCGGTTTTGGCATGTTATCCCCCCATTCCCAGCACATAGTTTCTGGACATATCATTAATAGCCCTGCTGTTGTTCCCAGCATTCAATTCCGCAACACGCTGCCCGTCCATATCAAGAGCCATGGACAATCCGGAGATTTCTTTTCCGAGCAATTTCGCCAGGAGCGCATAGTCCTCCGCCTGCTTGTTGTGCGCGGTTGATTGCGCGGCGATTGATGCCGTCTGCGGCGTATAGGATATGCGGTTCTGCGCGGCGTACATCGATTCAAGAACCAGCGGTTCAAGGTGTGATCCAGCCATCTCGATGCGCTTGCTCAGCAGCGCAATCTTGTTCTCTACGGTCTGACTGCCCTTGTCGATACCAACGGCGATGCCCTCAGATACGCTCATGCCGCCAGGGATCATGACCTTGGCGGGCGAGTTGATCTGCATCGCAGAGTCAAACGCGGCCTTTGCCGCCGCCGCCACTAGCTTGATCGCGGCTGTGATGGCACTTTCTCCTGCTCGGATTCCCGCAGCCACACCAGCGCACATGCGCATACCGATGAGCCTGAACCCGGAGATATCCGTTGATGTCGCTGCTAATGAGCCAGCCGTGTTCAGGGCATCCGTGATTACGCTTGCGCTCTCAGATGCGCCTTGGGCAACTTGCTCGTCCATTTCCTTTCCCTTGCCCGTAAGCTCGGCGGTTGGAACGGTTGCGCCAGTGGCAGCGGTTGACATCGCCGTGGTAATGCCCGACGTGAGCTTGGTACTCGTGGTCATCGCGGTGGCCAACTCGTCCAGCATCGCGTCGGCAGATGACTGGAACTCCGTACCCTCGATCTCGCTCTTGGTAGCGTCTAGCGCGGCTTGTACGGAATTGGCCCATGCGGTGTTAAGCTCATCTAGTTTGTCAGTGCCGCCTTTTTCCAGATCCTTCACGAGTTGCTTTGCTGTATCCCCTGCCTTCGGACCTTGCTTTTTCAGCTCGTCGATAATGCCCTGGCTTACGCCCATCTCAGCCAGCTTTGCGAGGTTGTCGTTCCAAGCCTCAACATCTTTCGTGTTGTCGTTAAGGTTCTTGATCAGGTCTTTTGCACCCTGTTTTGTGTCCTTGGTAAGTTTGCTGAACATGTTGCCCGCAACGCCCAAATTGGCTTCAAATGCGGATTTTGCGAAGGCGAGAGCCTCCTTTTCGCGGGCCGCTGCTTCTTCTTGAACATCTGCTGCGTTCTTTGCTTCTGCGGACAGATCTCCATACGACTTCGCAGCGCCTTCGTTGGAATCTATGACTGTGTCGGACGCATTTGATGTGGCGTCGGCAGCCTCGGAAACGGCATCCGCAATTTCTGTTGCTTTCTCATTGATGGTTCCTGTGGCTGCATCATAAGCCAGACCCATCCTTTCAGCAAAAACTTGCACAGACACGCCGAGAGTTGAGGCGGCTTGCTCGATTGTGATTATGCCAGTGTTGAACGACGCCTCGACGACCGATTCCCACGCCTTTATGTTGTCAGCATTGGCTGTGATGGTGTCATCGATAGCTTGCATCCCCTCTGAGAACCCGTCAGTCTTTCCTTTCAACTCGTCTACTGTGGCCGAAAGCCCTGTGAGATGCTGGAAGTCGTAAGTGCCACCCGTGAGATCACTCGCTTCACGCAGGATCTCGTTGAGTCGTTGCATGCCTTCTTCTGTTTGCATCAGCTCTTCTTGATCGACAAGCGAGACAGCCTCTGTAAGTTTCATCTGCAGCCCAGCCAACATCGTGTACTCGTCGCCCATCGATTCCAGCATCTCATTCTGCTGGGCGAGAAGTTCATTATTCCGCGCATAGGATTGCGGAAGTTGCGCCTGAGCCTCTGCATATTTGCTCAACAGCTCCGCGCTATACGCTTTCTGCTGCGCCGCAGTCATACCATCAAGAGCCTCAAGTTGAGCGTCCAATGCCCCAGTGATCGCGCCTTCGGCGGTCACAACTCCATTGGAGTTGTCAATGATCCATTGACGCACCCCATTCAGCTCAGCGGTCGCGTCTGCCACCTGCTCAGTCGTGGTGCCTGTATCGGATATGATGTCTTGCAACTCACGATAGCGGGAGATGGCTGTTCGCATGTTGGTGTTCTTGCCCATGCCTTCTTGCAAGTCGGCTAGGCTACCGGTGACATCCTCAGTGCTGGTGTTCAGGTTCTCCGTTTCTTTCTGGAGCTGCTTCACCGGGTCATTGGCATCGTCAATCAGGCTTTTGAGCTTTACGATTCCCGCGATCGCAATTGCGATCGCGGCAAGCGTTACCCCGAGAGGATTTGCCGCCAGAGCCTTGCCGATGCTACCGACACCGGTGGCGATGGCATCAAACTTGGCGGTGATATCCCCGCCAAGGTTGAACGCGCCAATGGCCAGCGCGATCATTCCGATGGCAAAAGTAATCCCGTCTGCCTCCTTGATAATATCTCCTGCCGCCCCGGCAACGGCGGGAATGGCATCCATCAAGCCTTGTGCCAACGCTTCGCCAATTTGCAATCCGGCGTCCACAATGTCAGATACCAACTCGGGGATTTTGGGGGCCAGGTCTACGATCAATTGCGAGAATGCCCCGATTACTTTTGCGCCATTGTCACCGATACCTTTTACGAGCGCTTCCACAATACTGACTGCGCTACTAGCTAAACTATCTGAGTTATCAGAAATACCATCCAGCAATCCGCCTAGCAGCTTGCTGCCAGCATCGACCATATCAGAAGCTTTTCCTGCGATTATCACAGCAGCCTTTGACACCTCTTGCCCAACCACAGCAGCCAAGCCTTCAAACCCATTTTCCTCAAATGATGTTGTAACCGTGTCGACAACATTTGTGGCGTACTGCGCAATTGAGCGCAGCGTGGGGCTAAGCTTTTCTGATACGGCGACACCCAAATTCGTAACCGAACCCTTGAGCTTCGACGTATCGCCGCTGAGGTTATCCATCTGCCTACGCGCCATCCCAGCCGCTTGACCCATGCCATCATAGGCATTGGACGCTCCTTCCAATTCTTCGCTTAATTCCAGGATGGATTCCACACCGTCATTGACGATCATGTTCCAGCCTTTTTGGGCGACGGTATCAAAGATGATGGCCTCGGACGCAGCGCGCTCTTCGTCAGTAAGCCCGCCAAGCGTCTTTTCAAGCTCAGACATGGTCTCGAACACGTCTCGGCTGTTGCCCTCTGCATCGAACAGTTCGACATTCAGGCGCTTCAACTCTTTCCGGGCTTTGTCAGTCGGCGCGCGCAGGTTGTTCAGCATGGTATTCAGCGTGGTGCCCGCAGCGCCACCCTTGAGACCCGCATTCGAAAACGTGTTCAGGATGGCATTCACATTATCAATGCTCATGCCAGCTTGCGCAGCAGATCCTCCCACGTTGACGTAGGATTCTGCGATATGAGACAACTCCAGATTCGCCATCGTGGTCAGATATGCGAAGCTGTCAACAGCCGACTGTGTCCCTTCCGTCTCTACGCCGAACGCCTTCATGGCGGATCCGAGGAAGTCAAGCGATGTCTCCATGTTTGACTGCGAAGCCATTGCCAGATTCGCGCCGTGCGTCATCTGCTCCATCATCAGATTCATGTCGCCACCAGCTTCGGCGACCATCTTGGCATTGGATGCGATGTCCATAAGAGGCGTTCCGGTTTTTAGGGCTGAAGCGCGCACACCATCCGAGAATTGCTTCATCTCGTCGGCGTTCATACCGGTGATAGCGGCGATGTTTGACATTTCCTTCTCAAAATCGCTGCCCACAGCCACGGCGGCGGCTCCCAGCCCGGTGATGCCAGCGCTCGCAACGGTCATAGCCTTGGCTACGCCGCCCAGTACGCCATTAATCGATCTTCCTAGCCCAGACAGTTTCGATTTAAGGCCGCTCTCGTCCAGGTCGACCCCGATTTTTACCGTTCCGTCAGCCATGCTCCCGCCTCCTCCGCTTGTACGCCTCCAAATCACCGCCGTGCATCAGGATGTCGCCTAGCTCGTCTGCGTCCTCCATCTCTTGCGGCACGGGGATTTTCCAGTAGTCCTTCAGTTCTTTGTAGTGCTTCCTGGTGGCGGCGTCCTTGATCTTCGACAGGTCTGTTGCCCGATAGCCCTTTATTGTATTGAACACGCAGTTGTCAAGGGCGATCAGCATAGCCCGAAACTCGAACCAGTGAAGGGCTTCAACTGTGTTCAGGTTAATACCGTACTGCTGCCGAAACGCTGCATAGATATATTCATCGTCATAATCAAAGGAGTAGGTAGGCGGATCGTTCGCATGGCGCTTGACGTCCGTCTGCTGCTTTTCGTTACGAGGTTTGTCGGACGCATAGAAGTCAAGCATCTGCCGTTCCGCTTCTTCAACATCCTCCGGAATTTCCGGGTAGAAAAGCGCGAGCGCAATGGCCCGGCGCTCACTCATTTCAAGCTCGACATCATGCAACACGGTCTCAATCCTTATCATGGTGCGAAACCACCATCGCACATCGTACTCCTGGCCGCCCACATTCACAGTCTTGGGCAGTTCATCTGTGAGTATGTTAAACATGCACGGCCTCCTTCGGCGGGTATTTGCAAACACCCTCACAGGGCGTTGTTATTTCCTGAACCTCATGGTATAATTTGACTTGAATATGGAAGGGGTGATTCATTTGCGACGACTGGTTACACTTCTTCTACTGCTTGTTGTGTTCGCAGCACCGGCGCTGGCTGAAACCTCACATGGCGAAACACATGACGCCGTGGCGGCACTCAGCAATGAAGTTGTATTTACTAATGTCGATACAGGAAAATCAATAAAATTGGGAATGACTCGTGCCGAAGTCGAGGCAATTGTTGGTGGACAGATCGGGGATGTGAAGCAATTATATCCCGGCGCACTTGCCATTGAACAACATGGCGATATTGCAGGGATGGCCTTCCGCAATGACGTTCTGGTGCAACTTCAAATTGATGATGATTCATGGGCCACCAACAAGGGTATTAAAGTTGGATCGTCGTTTTCTGAACTGGCAAAAGCCTATGCATTGCAAGAGATCAAAGAAAGGCTCAATTATCAGATTGCTTTCTTTAACGGATTTTCCGAGGCACAGCAAGGCGGATTAAATGACGAGGCACGTCTTGATTTTGATTATTCTATTGACTTTCGTCTCAGCAAAGATGATTACACGATAAGGAGTATCTTGCTTGGAGATCGTGACGCTCTTATGTTTTTGCGATAAAAATGCCGTCCTCAAAAGGGCGCCCCACATAATGGCGCGCCCTTTTGTCATTACTTTTTGAGTCTTGCCGGGTTATACTTGTCTGGGATTTTGGACCTGGCGGCGACAGCCGCAGCGCGCGCCTGTGTGTTGGCCAGCGCACCGTCACGCAGGTCATAGTAGGCGTCCAACGCATCGACAGGATTGCGCTTGCCGTCCAGGATGATTGACAGCGAGCCCTCGCCCAGCACCGTATCAAAAAACACTGTCAGCGCTTCATGAACCGCGCTGAGGCGTTCCGGTGACGGGTCAGCGGAAATGACCTTGGGATCGATGGACTCACCTAGGGCGGATTCAGCGGCTCCATATCGTTCCATCGCATCCAGATCGAATACGTCAAACTCGAACTCGTGCCCACGGATGCAGATCGTCACGCCGCTTCCACCTCCGTGAACGTCCTGGTGGTGATGTTGAATGTGCCCTCAACGAAGTCGCCATTGGCGTTCAGGTTGCCGGTTGTCACAACCGCCTCGGCGCCAGCGCCAGAAGAACTGTCGGGCACCACGGACACATTGAACTTACGCGCAGGGTATACACCCGCTTCAACAGGCGTCTCGTACAGGTCAACGCGCACGTAATCAAACATGGATGCTGCGCCTGTAAGCTTGTTGCGGCCCACTTTGTAGACAGCCATCAGCGCCGCTTCCTCAGGGATCAGATCCATGTTGTAAGGGAACTGGGTCTGATAGCCCTTCACGATGGTGGATGCCTCCTTGTCGGAAATGTACGCCTTGGTGTCGGTCTGCGCTTGAGAGTTTTCGTCGAGCGAGTTGAAGCCCTTGCCCATCAAAGACCAGACGGGGGATTCCGCGGTGCCAGTGTTCAGATAGTCGCCAAACTCATAACGAATTACAGCCATGATTTATCGTTCCTCCTCATATTTCAATCGTGCATAGAATTGGTACTTACCCAGTCCGTTTTCATACAGCTGCGCCAGCGTGGGCATGTTGGAAAGCAGCTCCAGGCTGTACCCGGAGCATTTGGGGCCGAAGTCGGGATAATTCCCTGCTTCCTGTTGTTCGGTGATCCAGTCTGCCCACTGGCGCTGGATGTACATATTGGCGATGTTCACATCGTCTGTAGTGCTACTGACGGGTTGCGTAAGCTGCATTGCGAAATCATACACGCGAACAGACGAGCCATCCACGTACCACTTTTTCACCACATCACCCTGAATAGGAACTATGGCGCAGCTTCCCGCGTAGTCGCCCAGATACAAAAAAAGCAGCGCATCCGTCAAAAGTGGATTCTGCGCTGCCCAGTTGAGCAGGATCCTATCTTTGTCTACCGTAGCAATGGTTGTCACCTCCCGATGTATGCTTGGATGGTTTGCAACAGTCTTTCTCTGCCGCCTGCCGCAATGCATGCCTGATCCCAAGCTGCTGAAGCGAGCGGGTGTTTGTCGCGCCGAAAGTTGAACCCCTTCCCGTTGTACTGGCTGTGTGAGTAGACCATCAAATGGTGGATCGTTCCCATTTTTCCATCCACGAGATAATTCACAGCGCTAGACAGCTGGCCCGTGTCGCCCATGGGGACAAACGGTGTGTAGATTTTATGCCACTCGGACGCTGCATACAGCTTCACAGCGGGAGTGATGATCTCGGCAGCGATGGCCACGGGTGGCTGGTTCCACCGGAAGCTCACGTTCACGCCCATTACTACACCCCCGCAATCTCGTAGTGCGGCGCACGCTTGTAGGACTCTGTCTCGTCTCCGACAACTTTGATCGTGAAAATGTCGGGCGTCAACGCGATTTTTGCGTCTGATTCGGTGTGACCGGCTATACCATCGATGGTGAATGCAACATCGCCCAGCGCAATCAGCTCTCCCGGCGTCAGCGTGAAATACAACACTTTGCCAGTAGCGTCTAAAGCATCCCACGTGCGCTTATCACGGTAGTTGGGGTTCTGATCGATCTGCACAGTATACGCGCTGCCCGTGACTGCCCCGGTGCCGTTCACGCCCGAAATGATCTCCGACTCCCACGAGCAGTTCTGCACGACGTGACGATACCACGAATCCTTTTTCGTGTTTGGATCTCTATACCTGTTCCAGATCGTTACGGTGTCGTTCGTGCCTCTCATCATATTGGATTCCTCCACATCTGGTCGCGCGTGAAGCAGCTGGTCAGGATGTCGTCGATGCTC
>JAJDGF010000046.1 GCA_030265545.1 Eubacteriales bacterium OttesenSCG-928-N13 | reverse complement strand
ATAAGGTTGGCTGGCTCACGCTGCAGGCGGGGCTGGCGGGCGGCGCGGACGTGGTGCTGATCCCGGAGATCCCGTATGACATCGAAAAGGTGGTTCATGCCGTCGAGGCGCGCAACGCACGCAAGAAAAGTTTTTCGATCATCGCGGTCGCGGAGGGGGCCATGTCCTTGGCGGAAGCCGCGCAAAGGAAGAAGGATCGCGCGCCCGATCCGAACCGCACCGTGGCGCATCGCGTGGCGGAGCAGATCGAGCAGGTAGCGGGACTGGAGAGCCGCGCCGTGGTGCCAGGGCACATCCAGCGCGGAGGCAGTCCGTCCAGCTACGATCGTGTGCTGTCCACGCGGTTCGGCGTGTATGCTGCCGACTTGATTCGAAACGAGCAGTACGGCGTGACCGTCGCGATGAAGGGCGATACTGTGACCAGTAACCCCTTGAATGATGTGGCAGGCAAGACCAAATCGGTGCCGCTCGACCATCAATTGATCGATACCGCGCGCAAACTGGGCATCGTTTTTGGGGACTGACGCGTGCGATATTTCGCGCAATGCGTCCTCGGCAGAACAAAAATTCAACACGGGAATCGCGGGAAAACCTCGATTTTTTGTTGACATTTCCATGATGATCTGGTAAAATAATTGCTATATTCATTCTGAGGAGAGATATGACATGTTGATCATGCGTCAGTACAATGTGTATTCGGCCGCTTCCTATTATTACGGAAGCAGGCTTGAGTTGCCATGTGCATGATCGCAGTTTGATGCGAATGACGGCGGCTCAAGGCTTTGTGCTTTGAGCCGCTGATTTTATGTCTTGCTGGTTCGAGATGTTTGTAATGCCACTCGGGTGGGACGTTCCCCATCGCATGCTGTGGCGAGGAAGGATGGCAGGGTATGGTAGTCAAGGTAGCGTTGCTAGTGGTTTTCTTTGCGATCATGATAGGGATCGGCATGTATGCGCGCAAGCGTGTGCAGACGGTTGGTGACTTTGTGCTGGGCGGACGGGACGTTGGCCCTTGGCTGACGGCATTCGCGTATGGCACCAGCTATTTTTCGGGCGTGGTCTTCATCGGCTATGCCGGGCAGTTTGGCTGGGCATATGGCGTATCGGCCACCTGGATCGGCATCGGCAACGCGCTGATCGGTTCGCTGCTGGCATGGGTGCTTCTGGGCAGGCGCACGCGCATCATGACCCGGCACATGAAGGCCAGCACCATGCCGGAATTTTTCCGCAAGCGCTATGATAGCAAGGCCATCATGGTGGTGGCATCGTTGATCATCTTCATCTTCCTGGTGCCCTACTCGGCATCTGTGTACAAGGGGCTTTCGCAGCTGTTCGCGGAGGCATTTCATGTGAACTACATCTACTGCATCTGGGGCATGGCCATATTGACAGCTGTGTACGTGGTGCTGGGCGGCTATGTCGCCACCTCGATCAACGATTTCGTGCAGGGATTGATCATGCTGGTGGGCATCGTGGCGGTGATCTTCGCGGTGCTGAACGGACAGGGCGGCTTCACGGAAGCCATCCACAAGCTGTCCCAGATCCCCGCGGAATCCGCGCCCACATTGAACGGCGCCTATGCCTCGTTCTTCGGGCCTGATCCGATGGGACTGCTGGGCGTGGTGCTGCTGACGAGCCTGGGCACGTGGGGCCTGCCGCAGATGGTGCATAAATTCTACGCCATCCGCGACGAGCGCGCGATCAAGACCGGCACGATCATCTCCACGATCTTCGCGCTGGTGGTGGCGGGCGGCTCCTACTTCATGGGCGCGTTCGGACGACTGTATGTGGACAGTCCCGAATCAGTCGGCGGGTTTGACGGCATTGTGCCCACGATGCTGGGTGGCCAGTTGAATGATCTACTGCTGGGCGTAGTGGTGCTGCTGGTGCTGTCGGCATCCATGTCCACGCTGTCCTCGCTGGTGCTCACGTCCAGCTCCACCTTCACGCTTGATTTTGTCAAGGATCGGTTCGTGAAAAACATGTCGGACAAGGGCGCGATGCGCATGATCCGCATCATGTGCGTGGTGTTTATCCTGCTGTCTGTGGTGCTGGCGCTCAATCCGGGCAACCTGATCACCACGCTGATGTCGCTGTCGTGGGGCTCGCTGGCGGGGGCGTTCTTGGCGCCGTTTCTGTATGGGTTGTTCTGGCGCCGCGCCACGCGCGCGGGTGTCTGGACGAGCTTCGTGATCGGGCTTGGGATCACGATCGGCAGCCTGATCTTTGGCTGGATGGCGCCGCCCAGTGCGGGCGCCGTAGCGATGCTGGTGCCGCTAGCCGTGATGCCAATCGTTTCATTGTGCACCAAGGCGCCCGATCAGAAGGTCGTGGACGATGCGTTCGCGGGCTATGACGAGGTGGTCACCGTGCGTGAAAAATTCGTGCTGATTTCCGATGAAGAGGAAGCGGCGCAGAAAAAGTGAGGAGAACATGCTATGCCAAGACCGACGAACAAGCCGCAGCTACTGGAGGCGGCGCAGGATCAGTTTGACAAGCTGTGGACGCTGATCGATGGCATGACCGAGCAGGATCAACAGGCCGAATTCCTATTTGAGGACAGGGACCGAAACGTGCGGGATGTGCTGATCCATCTATATGAATGGCACCAGCTGATGCTGCGCTTTGTGAAGGCGAATCAATCGGGCGATGTGCAGCCATTCCTGCCCGCGCCCTACAACTGGAAGACCTATGGCGATATGAATGTCGGATTCTGGCAGCAGCATCAGGCCACGCCCTATGGGGACGCGCGCCGGATGTTGATGAACAGTCATCAGCAGGTGATGGCCATGATCGACACATTCACAGATGAGCAGCTTTTCACCAAGAAGCATTTCTCTTGGACTGGCACCACCTCGCTGGGCAGCTATTGCGTGTCTGTCACGTCCAGCCATTACGATTGGGCGATGAAGAAGATCAAAAGGCAGATCAAAGCCTTGAAAGAGGCATAGATCGGATCCCTGTAATACGGTGGTTGATGAAAATCAACACGCAAAAGCCGCGGTAGCATCAGCTATCGCGGCTTTGTGGTATAAGATTGAATTAGGCGGCCGGAACCGGGGTGGGCTCTGCAACCAGACCCAGCTGCTCTTCCAGCTCGACAACCTTGTCCTTCAGGGTGGCGATCTCATCGGTGAACGCCTTGGCTGCCGCTTCGGCATCGGCCTTCAGATCCGAGATGGTCTTCTCATAGGCGGTCTTCAGCTCGGTCTCTTTGGCGGAGACGGCATCAGAGATCTGCTTTTCGGTATCGGCTGCAGCCGTTGCGAGCGCGGCTTCGTGCGTGGAGATGGTGTTCTGCAGCTCGGCTTCCTTGGAAGCGACGGCGTCCGAGACCTGCTTTTCGGTATCGGCTGCAACCGTTGCGAGTGCGGCTTCGTGCGTGGCTACGGCGTCCGCGACCTGCTTTTCAGCTTCGGATGCGGCGTTGGCCAGCGCGGTCTCATGATTTGCGACGGTTTCTTCCAGCTCTTTTGCATGGGCAGCCACGGTGTCCTGCAGCTCAGCTTCCTTGATGCCGAGGTTCTCTTCAACCACATTCAGCTGTGCTTTGGCTTCGTCCATCAGCTCGGTCAGGTTGCTCACCTCGCCATGCTTCGTGAATGCCAACACGCCAAGCACAATTGCGATAATCACCAAAACGACCACGATCCATGTTGCCTTCTTGTTCATTTTAGGGGACCTCCTCCATACATATACGTTTATTACACGTGTCTTATAGTATACCACATATCTTAGCGTATATGCAACATTTTGGCACAAAGTTTAATTGCTTGTTGTTTCTGAATCGAAAGCGCTGCGAAAGCATGGTCATTCGCCTGCGAGCGCCGCATCCAGCGCCAATTTCGCACGCTCGCGGAAGCCCGTATCAAACGCATTCGGGCAGATCAGCATTTCCGCTGAATAGCTATGCGCCAGCTGCGCCATGGCGGACTGCCCGGAATAGATGGGGGAAATGTTTACCACAGGAAGCGCGCGGATGCTGCTCAGCTGCGTTTGCGCGTCCTCGCCCAATAGCAGATTCAGATAGGCCACACATAGCGCCTGCCGTTCGGCCAGATGGTTGCGCTCATAGTTGACGATGGAAAACAGCGCCAACTGATCGGTATACTGCTCAATCCCGGGCATGATCTCCCATTCGGGCGCGCGCCCCTGTTCGGACAGCGCGTCCAGCTTGCGGATCTCTGCTTGCGTCACCGGGATGGCGGCCAGCTTCCCGCTGCGGAAGTGGTTCAGCACCGAATCCAGCTGCCGAAAATCATCGGGCACAGGACTTGGATGGAATAACTCGGATGGCAGCACAGGTGCGGGTGGCGTGGGGGCTGGTGTCTCGACCGATTCCAGCCCCAAATCCAGGCCCTCGCCCACCAGGGTGCGCGCAATCTGCTCATTTTCTGCGGATGGGATATATTGCAACAGCGACATCAGCGCGCCCGACCAGCATACGCCATCCGTGTCCATGGGGGCATCCATAAGATAGTAGGGATCGCCCTTTTTGGCCGGCGCGGGCAGCTGGATCTGGTCGTCGAGCGGGGATCCATCGATCAGTCGCGCATTGGTCGCCCAGGCATAGCCGCCCATCGCGACCGGCACCGCATAGGGCGTGCCTTGATATCGCCCCGCATCCACCAGCGTCGCGCGCAGCTCATTCCGCTCATTGAGCGCCAATAGATTCTCCGCTGAGGATAGCATCCCCGGCGCGAACAGCAGCATGTCGGGCGGGCTGACATCCCCCTCGGCGAAGGAGGTCAATAGCTTGCTCGTCACCGGCTGCACCTGCACGTATACGCCCGGATGCTTTCGCTGAAACGAGCTGGAAACCTTATTCAGCCAGGGCACAAACGAGCCACTGCCCGGCTGCCACTGCGTACAAACCCATATCCGAAGCACGCCCGACCAGCTGTCATAGCGGCGCGCGACCATGCTTTCCGAGGCATCGGGCAGCCATTGCGGCAGCATCGGAACCATCAATACCAGCGCAACCATCACCACCCAGGCCAACCCTTGCAGCACCCATTTCACATCCATCACCCCATTCATTCATAGTCGGCGCGCGCCATGCGTATGCCTGAGCGAATTCCGATCCATGATGGGGACGGTTTTTGATATAAAAGTGCATTCTGCTATTGACGCTGGGTTCCCGCTACACTATACTTATATCAAATGCGGAACTGGAGGATACGACTGTGGAAATCAAGCTGCTTGCGCCCACGTTCAGCGTGTGCAAAATCCATGATCTGTCAGAGGTGGATCTCAGCGAGCCCTATATCTTTCTGGCCAAGACGGACGACGAGCTGTCGCTGGTCTGCCCGAGCGAGCGAACGCCCAAGGAGACCATCATTGCAGAGCACGGCTGGCGCGCGATGAAGATCGTGGGGATGCTGGATTTCGGCATGGTCGGGGTGATCGCGCGCATCTCGCAGCTGCTGGCGGATGCGGGGATTCCCCTGTTTGTGATATCGACCTATAACACCGATTATGTGCTGGTGAAGCAGGACGTTCTGGATCGCACGCTGGCGCTGCTGGGCGATGCGGGCTATCAGATGAGCTAAAGAATCATTCATAGGAGGATACGAACATGAAACGATCGGAGATCAATCAAGCGATTGCGCATGCCATTTCGTTTGTGGAGGGACGCGGCATCGCACTGCCGCCCTTTGCGCATTGGGGTGTGGCGCAGTGGGAGGACCTCAAGGACAGCCAGCGTGAGCTGGTGGACAACATGCTGGGCTGGGACGTGACCGACTTTGGCAGTGACGATTTTGCGAAGATCGGGCTGACCATCTTCACCTTCCGCAATGGCAATTTCAAGGACAAGCAGCGCTATCCCAAGGCCTATGCTGAGAAGCTGCTGATGGTGGGCGACGGCCAGGTGCTGCCCTATCATTTCCATTGGAGCAAGATGGAGGATATCATCAATCGCGGCGGCGGCAACCTGATCGTGACGCTGTATAATGCCGATGAGAACGACGATTTCGCCGATACGGATGTGCATGTTACGCTGGATGGCGAGCAGGTGTCCGTGCCCGCAGGCGGCACGGTGAAGATGTTGCCCGGGCAGAGCATCACGCTGTTGCCACGCCAGTATCATAGCTGGGTGGGTGAACCGGGCACGGGGGATGTGATGCTGTTTGAGGTCTCGTCCGTCAACGATGACAACGTGGACAATCGCTTCCATTCGGCCAAGCTGCGGCTGCCCGTCGTGGAGGAGGACGAGCCCGCGACGCATCTGATGTTCGCGGACTATGCGAAACATGTGAAGCGATAAGAAACACACATCGAGCCCCGACGACATTGATCGTTGGGGCTCAGACAATCGTGCAAGTTGTCTCGTTTTGTAACATAGCGTTTCTTGACAATGTCCCGTTTGCGTGGCATAATATTTGAGCATGCGTAAAGATGCCACAACCTCATATGCCCCCTTAGTTAAATGGATATAACAAGTCCCTCCTAAGGATTAGTTGATGGTTCGATTCCGTCAGGGGGTGCCAGCAAAGCCTTGAAATCGCTGAATTTCATGGCTTTTACTTTTGTCATATGTCCTGGGCATGAAAAATGGCTTTTGCCGATGCATACACTGTTTTATACTATCGGCGTATCGCGTATAATGGAAATGAATGCGTGACGTTTGGGGGATGCATTACAATACACGGAGCGCAGGGTGAAGAAACGGATAGTTTTTCAGTATGGTATCTTCTCGTATTCTGTCGCGGGTCTTGCTGCCGCAAGCAGGACATAATATCCATTCAGCTTTATCCATCTTGTTCCTCCTGCAGGGCTTTACTCGCCTGCTTAATCAAAATCTGCTGTTTTTCCGGCAATGCAGATATATAGCTCTGCAAGGCCATGCGCAATAGCTGTTCCTGCTCCCGCCATTCAAAAGCACCGTCATCCGTCATTGGATAATACTTTTTAGAGAGGGCGGCAATTTCCGGTAAACTCAATTCATGCAAGACACTTCTTATCTCTTCGCCGGTCAATTTTGCGTCCAATAAAACATCTTCCAAGTCGGAAAGGGAATGGATATGCTCTTTTATAATTGCAATCTTATCCTGTAAATAGCGGCACCCCATGATTTCAGCAATCACCTTGCGGTATTGCTCGTCGTCCATCTTCACGCCATAGGAAAAGATGATTTGCGGGTTGTTTTCAGGGAAAGCTGGGGTAAAGAAAATACGGTTTAGTGTATGCTCCCTCGCCGCGACCTCAATACTGCTTGCAATAAGAGGCAGACTGCTTTTTATATATCGTGCAAGCCCATTCGAGAAATGATATCGCCGGTTCAGTTCGTCTGCGGCATTTGTGATAGTTGCCAGTATCTCTTTTTTAGGCCTCGCCGCGAACGCCTGACGAAGGTATTGCGTCCCGGCAACCGTAACATCTAACCGGGAACAGTCAACACCGGCGATGGTACAGCCTATTGCCGCTGTTAGTATCTGCTCATAAATGTTTATCAATAGCCCCTCGTAATCTTCGGCATAACCACTTAATAGATGGTGAATATCCTCGGCAGCAAAGAGGCAGCAAAACTGATTTTCAAGGTAGGCAGCTTCTACATAAGCCCTAATAAACTCAATCCCTAAAAGTTTCGGCATGGGATTGAACAATGGATAATCTGCGGTTATATGGATTTCCTGCGCTGCATAATCAGGATCGTACAGCTTGAAAAATCCCAATATCCCGCCCACAAAAGTATCACGGTAAAAGTGATTTCGGGTATCGACAAGCTGATGAAGTAGCTTTGTATGAATCGCCTTTGCCTCTGCAATCAGAGTATCAATTCGTTTGCGGCCTTTCCCATAAATCTCACCCATGGGGTTTTGCCGCAATGCAGTTACCGCATCGTCTGGATTTGGGTAGGTTTTCAAAGCCACTCCAATGGTGAATAGAATGGAAGTCATAATATCCTGCGCCTTTTCCACCCGGATTGAACTGCTGTCGCCGGAATTGTAACGCTCCGTTTTATAGGCCAAAAGAGAAAGGCACTCAAACGGGATTCATTCTTGCAAACTCGCCAAACAGCAGCTCCATCGCAACATTCCGCGCTTGCATTGCCGTTTTCACATCCGCGTAGTAGCCGAGATGTATCTCCTGGCCGAAATGCTTGATTCGAGCGGCATACTTATTTCGTGGCTTATAGAAGCGTACACCCGCCGCACCGCTCGTATTGTTGCGCTGCAATCCATGATTGCATTGATTCTGCCGATGGGTACAATATCTGAGATTGCTGCGCCTGTTGTTGAAGCGGTTGAGATCGACATGGTCGATTTCACCGTCTGGGCAATCCAGTAGATAGCGGTGGAGCGTCAGGCGATTACGGTTAGCGATGATAATTTTGTCGGGATATCCGCAAAGATACCATGCGTACTCCTGAACCTTTTCCAAGTCTGCAAGATCGAAATAGAACTCCATTCCATTTGGCAGATAGCCGATGACGCTTTTTCCATCATCGGCTATCTGGTAGCGGTTATAATGTTGTTCCGTGTTCATTCCGCGCCCACCTTCATCCCCGTCTGCGCGAATGGGATTTTCACCCCGTCACGCAAAAGAAAAACGCCGTCTCCGGCGCCCTTGTGCTCAACATATCGTCTGACACCCACATCGGCGTACTTTTCGTCCAACTCCTGCAGGTACGCCACGCGGCCAAGTTGGTCAGCACTGATCAGAGTGGAGGCCGAACCGCTGAATAGATCAAGCACGATGTCGCCGTCCCGCGAGCAGAACTTGATGGCTTTCGCCAGCACATCCAGTGGTTTCTGCGTCGGATGCAGCTCACTGCGCTTGGGTCGGTCGAACTCCCACACATCCGTTTCCTTGCGGGTCTCCGTGATCGGGTACAACCTGGGCGCGTCACCGCGCCAGCCGTAGAAGATGCCCTCGTACCGTGGCTGCCAATCCTTACGCCCCAGAACCAGCGTGTCCTTCACCCAGATGATTGTCGAGGACCAGTGAAAGCCGATCTCCTCCAGTGTGGGCATGAACCTGCCCCATTCTTGTGCCGACATGAAAGCGAAGATCTGCGCGCCCGGCATTACCGTGTTGTACGCACAGGTAAACGCTTTCTGGAGGAACTGCTGAAACTGTTCCGGCGACATGCTGTCGTTCAGGATACTTCGCTTTTTCCAGGATGGGTGGCTAGCTGCACCGTATGAGACGTTGTATGGGGCGTCCGTTAGGATCAGTTTCGCTTGCTGGCCATTCATCAGCATATCCACTTCAGACTGGATAGTGGAATCACCACAGCGTAGGCGGTGTTCGCCCAGCAGCCAAATATCGCCTCGCCGGGAGATAGGCTCCACGATTGCGTCGGCCGCTTTCTCCGCATCAAAACCATCCTCAATGATCTCTGAATCCTGTTTTTCGCCAAACAGATTGGATAACTCGGCAGGATCGAAGCCGGTCAGAGATACATCAAAGTCAGTGGCAGACAGATCAGCCAGCAGGTCGGCAAGCTTGATCTCATCCCATGAGCCGTTAATCTTATTCAGCGCGATGTTCAGCGCCTTCTCTCGCTGCTCATCAAGATCCACCACCACGCAGTCCAACTCTGTCGTGCCCAGATCGGTCAACACGAAATACCGCTGATGTCCGCCCACGATATTGCCCGTTGTGCTGTTGAACACGATCGGCTCCACAACGCCGAACTCCAGGATCGATCGCTTCAACTTTTCGTATTCGGCGTCGCCTGGCCTCAGCCGCTTCCTGGGGTTGTACGGCGCAGGGTTCAGTTTTGAGGCCGCGATTGTCTGTATGTTCATGCTGTTTCCTTTCTTCGGAGAATGCGCTCCAGCCCTTTTTCTGCGCCGGTCAAATCACCAGCCAATGCTTGCCCGCGCAGCGTAAGCAACTGCTGCCGCGTCAGCCGACTGTGTGCGTGATGATGTTTCAGCCGCTTCAAGAATGCTGTCATAATTCACACTCCCTGTTAACTAAGCACGATTCGTGTGTATAAATAAAGCGTCCACATCGTTCGTGGGCGCTTTGGGCATCATCAATCCATATGGATTGGAGGGTCATATTTTGAACAAAGAAATCTATCTCGCGGGCGGCTGCTTCTGGGGAGTGGAAAAGTACATCGCGCTGATCGAAGGCGTGCTCGAGACTGCTGTGGGCTACGCCAACAGCAACACCGTCGACCCCAGCTATGAGCAGGTCTGCACCGGCACGACGAACGCCGCCGAAGCCGTGCGCGTCGCATATGATCCCACTATCGTCAGCCTTCCGTTCCTGCTGAACCTGTTCTTCGAGGCCATCGACCCCACTGCTGTCAACCGCCAGGGCAACGACGTGGGCACGCAGTATAGCTCGGGTATCTATTACACCGACGCGGGTGACCTGCCTGAAATCCAGGCTGTGATCGCAGCACAGCAGCAGCAATATGACATGCCCATCGCCACCGGAGTCGCGCCGCTTCAGAACTTCTTCCCGGCGGAGGCGTATCACCAGAAGTACCTGGACAAGAACCCCGGTGACTATTGCCACATCGGTAGGGCGCACTTTGAGCGCGCAGTGCACGCCAACATGCGCTGGCAGAAGCGTTCCAAGGATGAGTTGAAACGGTCGCTGTCGGACATCGCATACCGTGTGACGCAGGAAAACGCAACCGAGCAGCCGTTCAAGAATCCGTTGCACAATCACTTCGAGCGCGGCATCTATGTGGACGTGACTACGGGCGAGCCGCTGTTCGCGTCGTCCGACAAGTTTGAATCCGGCTGCGGCTGGCCCGCGTTCGCCAAGCCCATCCGCGAAAGCGCCGTCACGGAAAAATACGACACCAGCCACGGCATGCTGCGCACCGAGATTCGCAGCCACACCGGCGACGCGCATTTGGGCCATGTGTTCGAGGACGGCCCGCGCGAGTTGGGCGGGCTGCGGTACTGCATCAACAGTGCCGCACTGCGATTCGTCCCGAAGGACGATATGGACGCGCAGGGCTATGGAGAGTATTTGCGGTTCGTGAAGTAGCGCATCATCGCCCGCCCTTTCTGGAGAGCAGCGTCTCCATGAGGTCGTCCTGGGGACTGCCCACGAACGCCGTGGTGCAGTTCTGCTTCACGATGTCGAAGATCTCGTACCACAGCAGGTTCGCCTGCTTCTGGAACGACTGACTCATCTGCACGAACGGGCTGGTGATCGCGCCGCCGGTGGTGGGGTGCTTGCCCAGCAGACCGTAGGTGCTGATCGCTTCCTCGCACTGGATATATCGTGCGAACGCCTGCGCGTAGGCTTCCAGCAGGCGCGGGCTTACGAACTTCTCACACCGCCGCTCCTTCAACCACAACCACGTCTCCGTGAATAGCGCGTCCGCGCCCAGCGGCTTGCCGTCCCGCTGACGGGTGCTGAGATAGTCACTAGGCGACGGCATTTCCTCGCCGTACAGATCCGCCGCGCCGGGAAGCGCATCCGCTTCGAGGGGATCGTCATAGAGCAGCACCGGCGCTTGGCTGTGTTCAGCAGCGACAGTTGAAATGTACTGTCGCGAAAAATCTTTGCATAATTCGCCAGCCCAGCTAACGTACCGAAGATGGGGCTGTTCGGCCGCACCAAGTTATAATTGGTGAAGCTCAACGCAATACCGCGCGCCAGCGGATAGATGCTCAGCGCCAATACCGCCAACACCGCTGGTGCCACCAGCGCATAGCCCGGCCAGTTTCGCTTCAAGTCCCACGCGCTACGCGCGCTTCGATTGCTCGTCATGTTCAGTCCCCTCACAGTCATCATGAAAAGTGAGCGGAGGCATGAGCAATGCCCCCGCACAACGATAGTTCGTGTTCCGGATCAGGCACCGTAATTGTCCTTGATGTTGTCGCGCAGGCTCTGCGCCAGCGTCTTCATGGACTGTTCGGCGTCCGCTTGGCCGTACACCACGGTCAGGATCGCGTCGGTGATGATCTCGTCGATGGTTTTCTCATTGATGATCGCGGGGCGCGCCATGGTGTAGGGGAACTGCTCTGCCAGCGGCTTGAGCACCTCCTTGCCCTCCAACGCCTTATCCAGGTCAAAGTCGGCGCGGGCCGCGTTCTTGCCCTCCGGCGCCAGCACGAAGTCGCACGCCTCAGAGGTAATATAGCGGACAAAGTCATAGGCAAGCGCCGGGTTCTTCGTGTTGGCATTGATGTTCCACGTCCAACCGCCCAGGATGGTGGCCTTCTGCTTGCCTTCGACCATGCAGTTGATGCTGTAGTTCAGGTTGGGGTTGATCTTGTCGATGCCGGTCTTGCACCAGTCGCCGCCCAGCAGGAATGTCGCTTCTCCGTTGGCAAAGCTCTCATACACCTTGTCCCAACTGGTGGCCTCCTTGAACGACTCCACCAGTGCGCCCTTGCCAATCAGGCGGGTGATGTAGTTCCATGCCTCCACACCCGCCTCGCTGTCGACGACGACCTGCGGCGCCTCGCCCGTCGTGTCGATCACGCTGCAGCCGTTCTGATAGAAGTAGGAATAGAATGCATACGCGCTCTTGTAAGTGATGATGCCGCCATAACCTGCCCCGATCACCTTATCGAGCGCCGTCTCGAACTCTGTCCAGGTGGTGGGCACAGTCAAGCCCAGTTCATTGAGCCGGTCGGTGTTGCAGTACATTCCGCAACAGTCCATGTACCACGGCACAGAGTGGTACACGCCCTCGAACTTGCCCGAGTTCAGCGGGCCGGGCTGATAGATTGATTCCAGTTCTTCGTCGGTGATGAACTGGTTCAGCGGCAGTAGCAACCCCATCGCCGCCAAGTCAATGGCGTGTCCGGAATTGTCCATGATCACCAGATCCACGCCACCTCCAGCCAGCGCAGCCGTCTGGAACGATTCCTTGATGTCCTGCTGAGACGCACCCTGTGCGGTGATCTTGACACCAGGATGCAGTTCCTCATACTGCGAGATCGCCTTTTTGAACGCCTCGCCCGTGGCATCCTCTGCCAGCCAACTGTTGCCCACGGACAGCGTCAGCTCGCCCGTCAATTCCGCCTCCGCATTCGCCGCTGGCGCAGCTAGTAGCAGCACCATCATGAGCACCAGTATCCATGCCAGTCCCCTCTTCATTGTCGACACCCTTTCTACCAGTTTTGTACCCGAGGAACCCCTGGGATTACTCTAATTAAATCAGAGCAGCGCCTCTTTGCGAATGGCAATATCCCGCGAGTTGCACACCCATTTACCCCAAAAAATGAGTCGGTTCGACCAAACATAAAACACCTGTACAAATTATATGTTTCAAGCGGCGAGATGTCAAAAATAATGCATATGCTTCGGCGCACATTTGCACATTTTTTGTAAAACACTCCGCCGCATTCGACAGTTCTCTTCATTGCATACGCAGAATCATTTCTC
>JAJDGF010000045.1 GCA_030265545.1 Eubacteriales bacterium OttesenSCG-928-N13 | reverse complement strand
CGCAAGCGCCGTATGCAACTTTCCACATTCATCATATCAAAATCATTCATCGTTGTAAAGATGCAATCCAAGATCGATTCGGGGTGAATTTCGATCCACGCAGCTGTACCGATTCCCGCACCGAAATGGCCCCAAAGCGCCGCCCAGATGAACCAAATCAGAAAAATTCATGCATTCCCCTCATGTTCCGGCATCAAGCAGCATACATAATTCCCGCGGACTTGCCTGTCCACCAAGGCATGATCTGCCCTGCGTACGAGGGCTTTCAGATATAAAACGCCTTTGACATCGAAACATTGAGGGGGTAAATGAAATGATGAAAACGCGATGTATCCTCATGGTACTGGTGCTGATGATCGCGATGTGCGCATCTGCCGCAGCCGGCGAGCGGACGCACAGCCTGGCCGCCATCTCGCAGTTGGAGGCGAGCCGCGCAATTCGCTGGTCGTTGCCTGATCAATCGGATCGTTTATTGCCCCCGGCCAAGGACGTCATGGCTGCGCTGCTGATCAGCGCGGGCACGATCCTGCCGTTCACGGGGACCATTCGGCCACCCATCTCGCCGCACCATAAAAAGCGCCTGCGGATCATTCCTATGCCAACAAGAGCGCTGATTTCGACCCGACGAATCACGAACCTCGGCTATGTGAATTGAACAAGCGCCCAATGCGTGAGCAAGCATTGGGCGCGTTTGCGTGTTATGGGTCATCAACACAGCCTCGGCAAGATATGAGAGCCTATCGGTTCGCGACCTTATAGATGCACATATCATCGCCTGCGGATTGAACATGGATGGTTCTCATCCCGCATACCTCCCAATGAGGTTTGTCTCCCGTCTGGCTGGAGGGCCTTGGCCCTCCAGACCTCCCGAGGTTCCACGGACAATCTGAGCGCCCAATGCAAAAACATTGGACGCTCACAGATTTTTGGTGCAACTGCACGAAATTTGGGGCTAATACTTCTTATTATAATAGATCTTCAGTCCGGCCTTCAACAGCGCCATGAATGTCGCGGCCGCTATCAGTGTGATCCCCACGCGCTCATCGATGAACGTGGCGATGATCGCCGCCATCAGGATCGTGCCCAGTGCGATGTTATAGCCCGCGCCGCCGATCTTGCTGTTGATCATCAGCCGGCGCTCGTCATTCTCCTGAATGTGCAAGGCCTTGAGCTTGCCCTCATCGCGCAGCACCTGCCGATATTTCAGGATGCGCACCACCATCACCGCCGCGAGCCCCGCGAACAGCCCAACCACCATGCCGTGATCAAAGCTCTCCAGATGCGCCTCCTCGTTCCTGAGCCCAACGCTTGACCAGATCGACAACGCCACCACTGCCACCACCGCGCAAATCACCAGCGCGCTATAGATCCAAATCCGCCTCTTGACCACATTGCGATAATTGTCCATCTATGCATCCTCCACATCTGAAAAATCAAATACATCCTCAATCGTCAGCTCGAAATATTTCGCGATCTTGTAGGCCAGCACCAGCGAGGCCGTATATTTTCCACACTCCAGCGAAGTGATCGTCTGCCGCGTTACGCCCACCGCCAGGGCCAGCTCTTCCTGCGACAGCTTGCGCTGCTTTCTCAGCGCCGGGATTCTGGTATTCATCAACATCCGTCCTTTCCCTCGTTATGCATAGCTTGCTTTGCACATTTAGTATAGCTTGCTTTGCACTAAATGTCAAGCCCGCTTTGCAAATATGTTGTGTTAAGATTTGAATGCTATCGAGACGCCGCAAAATATGCTATACTGGTGCCCGGGAGGCGATGCGAATGAAACGAAATGTTGGGGCCTTCATTTTGCTGGCGCTTGGCGTGACATTTGTTGTCATTGGCTGCCTGCGCGGCGAGCCGATGACGGTGCTCCGCAAAGCGGCAACGCTTTGCCTGGAATGCATCGGGATCGGGTGATGCGCATGAAAAGGGGAATCTATCGATTCAGGCTTTGGATCCAGATTGCATTTGCTGCGCTGAGCAATGGCTATGTGGCTGGGTTTTTTAAGACGCGGCTGTATTCGGGCGCGCTGAAGCAGGTATGCTTGCCCGGGCTGAACTGCTACGCCTGTCCGGGTGCGCTGGGCAGCTGCCCAATCGGCGCGCTGCAATCGGTGCTGGGGGATCGCAATTTCAAGATGTCCTTTTATGTGCTGGGCACGCTGATGATCTTCGGTGCGCTGCTGGGGCGGCTGGTTTGCGGGTTTCTGTGCCCGTTTGGGCTGGTGCAGGATCTGCTGCACAAAATCCCGAGCAAAAAAATCCAGCGCATGCCGCTTGATCGTTGGCTGCGCTGGCTGAAATATGTGGTATTGGCGGTGTTTGTGCTGTGGTTGCCACTGTTTGCGGTGAACATCGTTGGACAGGGCTCGCCCTGGTTCTGCAAATGGATCTGCCCATCCGGCACGCTGATGGGCGGCATCCCGCAAATGCTGATGAGCGAATCGCTGCGAGAATCGGCCGGCTTCCTATTCAGTTGGAAGATGTTCATCCTGCTGGCGCTGCTCACGCTATCGGTGTTTTCCTATCGCCCGTTCTGCAAATATCTGTGCCCGCTGGGCGCGATCTATGCCGTGACCAACCGCTTTTCGCTGTTTCGCTTCCAGTTGGACGAGCGCAAATGCACCCACTGCGGTGCCTGCGCGCGCAGCTGCAAGATGGGCGTGAACATGAGCAAGACGCAGAACCATCCGGAATGCATCCGCTGCGGGGATTGCCAATCGGCCTGTCCGGAGGGCGCGATATCCTCTGGGTTCACTCATACCACTCGGTGTTCGGGGCAATGTAGTCCTCAATGTTCTGGAGCATCTCCAGCACCAGATAGTCCAGCTCGCGACCACTCGCCTGATTGAGCGCCGCGGAGAAATCAGGCAAGGATGCCTGCTGGCCGCGGTACTGCGTCAGATATAGTTTTAGTGCATTTAGTAGCGTACTTTCGCCCGTCGTCACGCTCAATTCATACAGGGATCCCGCGCCGCGCTCATGCATCACGGTCTCATATTCGCTCACACTCGCAAACTGCGCCACCTCACTGTCCACCTTCACGCCGCCCGGCATGGTCAGCTTGAGCGCGGGCAGCACGCGGGCATTCAGCTCCGTCAGGAACCGATCACGCCCATATTTCCTTTGATAGTATTGCAGCGCCATATACGCCGGGATCGATTCTCCCAACCAGGGCTCGCGTGCCGGGTGGTATCCCACGACCTCGCCGAAATATTGCTTGGCCAGGTTGAACACGATCTGATACTCCATCTCGTCCCGTTGATCCCAGCCCATCATATCCGCATTCAGCGCAACCACACCACTCGTGGAGGCGCTCCTTTGCACGGCATCCATCTGCACGATCGAAATGGTGCTTGTGGCGGGCTCACCCAGCAGTTCGGCATAGATATCCAGCGCATCCAGCCCATAATTCAGCGCCAGATTGGCGTTGCCGCCGTCCTGCATATAGGAATGCAGCATCACATGCTGCGATTTCTGTTCATGGTGCAGATAGTTGCGGCTGACAAACAGCGGCAGCTCACGCACGCCCTCGGCGGTGATCGTCCAGGCATCCAGCTGCTCGCTGTGCGCCTGTTTTTCGATCTGACCGACCGATGCCAGCTGGCACCCATTCGGCACATAGACCGTGGCCTGATAATTCGCCGGATCAGCATACACATTCCGGCCGATCGGGGAGATCTGCGCCAGGCTGAACTCCTTCAACGTATCATCCCAGGGCGCGACGATCGGATAGAACAGATTCAACTGCCAGCCGAGTTCCGTCACCCCGAAGATCCCGCGGCAACGGGGAATCAGCACCTCATATCCGAATCGAAACTGCGCAACTTGTCCCGGCTCAAGATCGCACGCCACGCGCAAAAACGCCTCGCTGTCTCCCTGCACGCCCCAATCGGCCGCCTTTCCATCCACTTCAATCAAAAAAAAATCAACGCCCCCCGGCGTGAAACCTTCCGGATAGGCGCTTTGCATCGATTCCAACTCAAACGGCGTGGTCACTTGCCGGCGATAGGCGTTGGCATACAGGTTGAACATCACCGCGCCAAGCGCCTGTCCGGTTCGGTTGGTATAATGCACCGTCTGCTCGACGCGGATTGCCTCCAGCTCGTCGAGCAACTCAATGTTCATCTGATAGCCATCCGGCTGCGCGCCCTCGGCATTGGCCATAAACACATCCAGCGCAAGCGCAACCGCACTCACCAAGCCGAGCAGTATGGCCAGAAACACCGCAATGATCTTTATCGAACGTCTTTTCATACCGGATATCCTTTCCTAAAAACAGGTCAATTCCGAATTGATCCGAAGTGGTCAAACGGGAAGAACACATACCGCGCCTTGCCAATGAACTGATCGCGCGCGATAAAGCCAACATTGGGATTGCGGCTATCGCTGGAGTTGTTGCGGTTGTCGCCCAGCACGAAGTAGTAGCCTTCGGGCACCTCATATGGACCATAGGAGCGTATGTCTGGGTTATCAATGTAGGACGTTTCATCCAGCGGTTCGCCATTGACATAGGTTATTCCATTGGCCATGAGCACCGTGTCGCCCGGCACACCGATCACGCGCTTGACGAAATTCTCATCTCGATCGCGATTCGGATAGTGGCAGATGATCACGTCGCCGCGCTCCGGATTGCCCAGCTTCATATCCAGCACCGTGACGATCATGCGGTCGCCGTCCGTCAATGTGCTATTCATGGAATCGCCCTTCACCGCAATCACCTGAAACAGGAACGTGCGGATCAAAAAGAACGCGATAAGCGCGAATGCGATGCTGCTCACCCATTCACGGATCTCCTTTTTGGCCTTGGGCGAGAGCCCGGATTTCTTCGGCTCCTCCTCGCGCATGCTCAAAAGGGGCTGCTTTTCCTGATCCTGTTCCATGTTTTGCTCTTGTTCCTGCTCCGGATTCAGGTTTTGTTGCTCGTCCATTTGATAACGACCTTCCTCATCCAATCGTTTGAAATCGTTGAAACGGCCAGACGACCATGCGCACCTTGCCCAATATTTTGTCCTTGGGGATGGCGCTCACATCAGCATCCCGGCTGTCATGGCTGTTTGATCGATTGTCACCCATCACAAAATAGGACCCTTCCGGCACCGTATATGGCCCAAATGGCACCATCGATTGATGCTCAATGTAGTTCTGCTCATACGGCTGCTCATTGATGTAGGTGATGCCTTGCTCAATTCGAATGGTCTCGCCTGGCATGCCGATCACGCGCTTGACGCAGGGCGTCGTATAATCCGGATAATAGCAGATCACAATGTCATCGCGCGCGGGGCCGTTCAGCTTCATATCCAGGATGGTCACCGCCAGCCGATCCCCATCCTGCAGGGTTTCCTGCATGGACGGGCCGTCCACCACGATCATCGTAAACAAAAACTGCCGAATCAAAAGCGCTGCAATCACCGCGATCAGGATCGCTTTCGTCCATTCCCACACTTCGCGCTTTACGTTGGTTTCCTTCTTGGGATCTGTTGCTCCGCTTGTCGAATCCATCTTTCGTCCTCTCTGATGCTGAGAAATCAGCCAAGATCCTTCCATTTGCTGGGCGGCCAGACGACCATGCGCACCTTGCTGAGCTGGTTCTTCTTCACATTGCCCACCAACTCATCGCGGCTATCCATCGTGACGCTGCGATTGTCGCTCATCACGAAATAGCGACCGCGCTCCATCTCGCGCTTCTCCATGGCCTGATAATGCATCAAGGAAACATTCGGCTCCGAGATGGTCTCGCCATTGATCAAAGTATCGCCGCCGCCGGTGATCTCCACCGTCTGCTCCGGCAGCCCCACCACGCGGCGAATGATCTTGCCGTTTTGCTTTTCCAGATTGACCAGCACGATGTCGCCCATCTGCGGGTTGCTGTCCTGGGATCGATAATCGAACTTCGTGGCCAGCACCCAATCGCCGTTATCCAGCGTGTAGGCCATGGCATCGCCCTGCACCTGCACCACCTCGCACACAAACGAGCGCAACAGGAATGCAACCAGCAGCGCCGCCACCACCGCAAACGCGATATAAAACAGCGTGTATAGCGGGTTGGTACGCTTTTTCTTTTTCTTCTTCGTGGGCGATTTCTTGCCCGAAGAACGCTGCGGCTGCCCCTTGCGGTAGTATGCATCATCCGGGTACAGGTATTCCGCATCGCGCCTGGTCGGGCGGGATGCGCTGCCCTGCGTGGACTTCGGCCTTCTGACCGGCTCATCCGAACGATTCTGTGGCTTCCTTGCGGGCTGCCTCTGCGCAGAAGAAGAACTAGGCCTGCGATAGGCATCATCGTTCATATTGCTCGGCCGTGCGACGGGCTTGCGCGTAGCGCTTTTGTTGGTACCAGTTGCCTGCGATCCGGCGGGCCTTGGCTTTTTGCGCTGCTGCAGCGTGCGGTCGTCATCTCTCATGTCGATTGATCCTCTCCGGTTGTCTGAAGTATTTTTTTGACGCGCTTCTCGAAATCCGGACGTTCCAGCATCACAATGCGGCCGCAGCCGGTGCATTTGATCTTGATATCCGCACCCACGCGGATCACCGTCCAAACATCGCTGCCGCACGGGTGCGGCTTGCGCATCTTGACCACGTCATGAAGCTGTATGTCCATCATAGCCGTTTACAGCTGCTGCTTCGCGCAGTCAATCCCAAGCTCAATCGCCTTTTGGTTGGCGGGCATGAATTTTTCCTTGCTCGGGCCCATCTTGTGGCGCAGCGCGTCCATCAGCGTGGCCACCGAGAAATCCTCGGTCAGCCCGGTGTAGGCGCCCAGCATCACCATGTTGGCGGAGCGCAGGTTGCCCGCCTGCTCGGCGATCTCGCCGGAGGGCACCGCGATCACGCGGATGTCATCTCGAGTGGGCTTGCCGTCGATCAGCGAGCTGTTATAGATCAGCGTGCCGCCCGGCACCACATTCTTTTCAAACAATTCCATCGAAGGACGATTCATCGCGATCACGATGTCCGCATCCTCCACCTTGGGGGAGCCGATCTCGCGATCAGAGATCACCACGGCGCAGTTGGCGGAGCCGCCGCGCATTTCCGGCCCATAGGACGGCATCCAGGACACGTTTTTCCCATCCAGCATGCCCGAATAGGCCAGCAGCTGACCGATCAGCAGCACACCCTGGCCGCCAAAGCCAGCGATGATGAGTTGCCTCTCCATATCACTGCACCTCCTTCATCACGCCCAGCGGATACTTGGGGATCATGTTTTCTTCCAGCCATTTGAGCGATTCGACGGCGCTCAATCCCCAGTTGGTCGGGCAGGTAGACAACACTTCAATCAAGGTGAAGCCCTTGCCCGCGATCTGATATTCAAACGCCTTTTTGATGGCCTTTTTGGCTTCCATGATGTGCTTCACATCATGCACCGACACGCGCTGAATCAGCGCCGGGCCATCCAGCGTAGCGAGCATCTCGCTGACGCGGATGGGGTTGCCGTTCCTTTCCACATCCCTGCCCAGCGGGGAGGTGGTGCTCTTCTGTCCGATCAAGGTGGTGGGCGCCATCTGTCCGCCCGTCATGCCGTAGATGGCATTGTTCACGAAGATGGTGGTGATCAGCTCGCCGCGGGTAGCAGCATGCACGATCTCCGCCGCGCCAATCGAGGCCAAGTCGCCGTCCCCCTGATAGGTGAAAACAACTTTGTCCTTCTGGGTACGCTTGCAACCAGTCGCCACCGCGGGCGCCCTGCCGTGCGCGGCCTCATACATATCGCAATTGAAATAGTTATACGCGAACACCGCGCAGCCCACCGGCGCCACGCCGATGGTCTTGTCTTGCACGCCCAGTTCATCGATTGCCTCGGCCACCAGCCGATGGATGATGCCATGCGTGCAACCGGGACAGTAGTGAAGCGGCACATCACAAAGCGCCTTGGGCCGATCGAATACCACCGCCATTACAATCCCTCCTTCAAATGCATGATCTGCTCATAGATCTCATTTACGCCCGGAATCATGCCGCCCGTGCGGCCATAGAACTGCACCGGGCAATTGCCCTGCACGGCCAATTTTACATCGTCCACCATCTGGCCCATGGACATCTCAACCACCAGCATCTGCTTGGCGGAGGAGGAAGCCTTGGCGATGACCTCGGACGGGAACGGCCACAGCGTGATCGGGCGAATCAGCCCAACCTTCACGCCCTGCTCCCGCGCACGGCGCAGCGCCGTCAGCGCGATGCGCGCCGTGGTGCCGTAGGCAACGATCACGATGTCCGCATCGTCCAGCTGCTCTGTCTTATACAGCAGCTCATTTTCCGCGATGGCGTCGTATTTCTTTTGCAGCTTGATGTTGTGCTGCTCGAGCTCCGCCGAATCGATATACAGAGAATTGATCACGGCACGCGCACGCCCCGAATTGGGATTCCATCCGGTGGCCGCCCAATCCTTCTGGGGCAACACCGGCATTTTGTATTCGGGCATGGAGACCGGCTCCATCATCTGGCCGATCACGCCATCGCCCAGCAACATGACGGGATTTCTGTATTTGTCTGCCACGTCAAATGCCTTCTGGGTCAGCTCCACGGCCTCTTGCACGGTGGCCGGCGCATACACGCACATGCGATAATCGCCATGTCCACCGCCACGCGTGGCCTGATAGTAATCGGACTGACTGGGCTGAATGCTGCCCAGACCGGGGCCGCCACGCACGATATTCACAATCACGCAGGGCAGTTCGGCGCCCACGATATAGCTGATGCCCTCCTGCTTGAGCGAGATGCCCGGGCTGGAGGAACTGGTCATCACGCGCGCACCCGCGCCCGCCGCGCCATACACCATATTGATGGCCGAAACCTCGCTCTCGGCCTGCAAAAACGCGCCGTCCACCTGCGGCAGACGCAGCGACATATATTCGGGGATCTCATTTTGTGGGGTGATGGGGTATCCAAAGAAATAGCGACATCCCGCCTGCACGGCTGCTTCGGCGATGGCCTCGTTGCCTTTCATCATCTGGCGCTGCAAATCAATCATCCTCTCAGATCAAACTTGGGTGGCGGATGTTCCGCCTATTTTTCCACGACAATCACACAATCGGGACACATGCGCGCGCAAAACGCGCAGCCAATGCACTTGCTCATATCGCTGCATTCGATCGGGTGATATCCCTTTTGGTTGATCCTATCAGACAATTGAAGGATCTTTTTGGGACAGGCTTGTATGCACAGCATGCAGCCCTTACAGCGCTCCTCCAAGATTGAAACATTCGCCAACTCTCATTACCTGCCTTTCAAACGCGATATCATTCAGCGCCAAATCCACCGTATATGTGCCCTGAATTATATCAGCCTTACAGATCATTATATACCTTTCACGGTAAGAATCAACATTCTGCACGTAAAAACATCATTTGCCAACGCAGAATCTGGCAAAAATGCGGTCTATTACGCTCTCTGTGGCCGATTCTCCGGTGATTTCGGACAATGTGGATAGCGCCTGCATCAGATCGATGGCGCACAGATCGACCGGGTCCCCCTGATCGATACTGAGAACCACCCGATCGAGCGCCGCCGCCGCATCCCGCGCACATGTGATATGACGCTGCACGGTCATCTGACGTTCCACCGATTCTTGGGGTGCGAACATGTCGCAGATGCGATGCAGCAGCGAATCGATGCCTTCTCCGGTCAGCGCGCAAACGGATGCCGTTTGGATGCCAGATGGAAACTGCGTTTGATCGATACCAGCGCCCTGTTGGATGTCCGTCTTATTCAGCACGATCAAGGTGCGATCATCGACCTGTTTTAGCAGCTGCCTGTCTTCATCCTCGAGTGGCCTTGATGAATCGAGCACCAGCAGCACCAAGTCGGCGTTGTGTTGCGTTTTCCGTGCGCGATCGATGCCGATCTGTTCCACCTCGTCGCCCGCATCCCGCTGCCCCGCGGTATCGCTCAGCTCAATCAGCATGCCGTTCACATGCAGCCGCTCGGTGAGCACATCGCGCGTGGTGCCCGGAAGCGGCGTGACGATGGCGCGATCCTGCTTGAGCAGTGCATTGAGAAGGGATGACTTGCCCACATTGGGCGTCCCGACCAGCGCCACGGAGATCCCGTCCCGCACGATGCGCGCCGCGTCCTCATCGGATGCTTGCCTGAGCAAAGCAGCAATTTCGATCGTCTGCTCGCGCACCTGTTCTTTGATATCCTGCTCCTCGATCTCCTCCGGGAAATCATTTCCCGCCTCGATCAAGGACAATAGATCCGTCAGCCGATCCTTGAGTCCCATCACAAAATGGGATACGCCGCCCTCCAGCTGGTTGAGCGCCGAGCGCGCCGCTTGCTCGCTGCCTGCACCGATCAGATCCATCACGGCTTCGGCCTCGCTCAGATCGATGCGGCCATTCAAAAATGCGCGCCGGGTGAACTCGCCCGGCTGCGCCAATCGGCAATCCTCTTTGAGCACACGCGACAGCACGCGCTGCGCCAGAAGCCTTCCGCCATGGCAGTGCAGCTCGCACACATCCTCGCGCGTGTAGCTATTGGGTGCACTCATGAAAACGCCCATCGCCTCATCCAGATGCGCATTTTGTTCATCCGTCACATGACCAAAGTACAGACGATGGGACTGAATTTCCCCCTTGTTTGCACGCTGAAAGCAGCGCTGAAACACGCGCTTCGCGCCCGAGCCGCTCACCCGAATGATCAGGATGCCGCCCTCGCCCTGCGGTGTGGCGATGGCGGCAATCGTGTCCTGATGGATCATTGCATTTGTCACGTGTTCACACGCACCGGCAGCACCAGATACAAGAACGCATCTCCCTCCACCGGCTTGATCAGGCAGGGACTCACGCCTGAATTGAAGCACATATAGATCTCGTCATCGGTGACCACCTTCATCACGTCGCTCACGTATTTCACGTTGAACGCGATGCTCAGGCCCTCACCCTCGATCTCGGCTTCCATCTCTTCATAGGCGTCTCCGCTCTCCGCATTGGCGGTGATGATGATGGAGTTGTCCTCGATCTGCATGCGGATCAGGTTGTTTTTGCCCTCGCGCGCCATCAACGATGCACGCTCCACGCACATATTCAGCACATCGCGCGATACCTTCACGCGGGTCTTGAAATCCTGCGGCAGGATCTGGCGATACTTGATGTATTCGCCCTCGATCAGCGTGGAATAGAACTGCGTCTGTCCCATCGTGATCATCATCTGGTTGCCGCCGATCAAGATGATGGCCATCTGGTTTTCGTCATCGCTCATGATCTTGGCGATCTCGGACAATGTCTTGCCCGGGATGATCGCGTTCAGATCGGGCGCGCTGCCGCTGATGCGCTCCAGCCGCATCCCCAGACGGAACCCGTCCAGCGATACCATGCGCACCTCGCCATGGTTCAGCTCCAGCAAACTACCGGTGAGCACCATGCGGGATTCATCGCTTGAAATCGCGAAGCTGGTCTGCTGAATCATATTTCTGAGCATGATCTGGGGCAGAATGAAGGATTCATCCGCATTCACCAGCGGTAACTCGGGATAGTATTCTGCCGACTGGCCAGACAATGTGGTTCTTGAACCCATGCACTTGAAGGTGACCACGAAATTCGCGTTCATGGAGGCGGACAGCTCCGCATCCGGCATCTTCCGGATGATCTCATAGAGCAGCTTTCCGGGCAGCACAACAGCGCCATCCTCAGAGACATCCGCAGGGATGGTGGTCACAATCGATATCGTGCCATCCGAGCCTGTCAGCCTGAGCCCCTCATCGCATGTGCGCAGCTGGATGCCCTCATAGATGGGCTGGGTGGATCTGGTGGACAGTGCACGCACCGCGACCGACAGACCTTGGAGCAATACATTGGACGGGCAATTGAAGCGCATATAGTTTACCTCCATTTGCATTCATAAATATAATCATAACAGATACAGTACTAGTACGGTGGAAGATGGGGATAACATCACGTAAACCTTATGGCATATAGGTTTCATCGCACATTTTCCTGTGCATATCATCCGCATTACGCTGTTGATAGATCGTGATTCATCCACAAGTCCTGTCTTAGCGTTCCTTCACCATGGTCTTTAGCGTCTCAAGCGTCTTGATCATTTGCGAATTGGATCGCGATGCGTCTGAGATTTTGTCGCAGGCATGCATCACGGTGGTGTGATCGCGCCCACCGAATGCATCTCCGATGCGGGTTGTGGATAAGTTGGTCATGTCCCGCGTCAGATACATGGCGATCTGGCGGGGCACGGTAATCTCTCGGTTTCTGCGCTGGCTGAGCAGGTCCGATCGATCGATGTGATAATAATCTGCCACCGTCTGCATGATCAGATCGGGCGTGATGTGGCGTTCGTCGCGGATGCCCATGATGGTGGACAGCGATCGCTCGGCCATCTCCACGGTGAGTGGCTCCTGATTGAGCAGTGCCTCCGCATTGACGCGAATCAATGAGCCTTCCAGCTCGCGGATGTTGGACTGCACCTTCTCTGCGATGAAGCTGAGCACGTCATCAGGCACATCGATGTGCTCGGTATCCGCTTTGCGGCGCAAAATGGCCAGCCGCGTCTCATAGTCCGGCTTTTGAATGTCCGCGATCAGGCCCCATTCAAACCGGGAGCGCAGCCGCTCCTCCAAGGTCGGGATGTCCTTGGGTGGGCGATCGGACGAGATGATGATCTGCTTGCCGCTGCTGTGCAGCTCATTGAAGGTATGGAAAAACTCCTCCTGCGTGGCATTCTTTCCTGCGATGAACTGAATGTCGTCCACCATCAGCACGTCCACATTGCGCAGCTTGTCGCGCAGCGCCTGGTTGGTCTTCTTGGCGATGGCGGCGATCAGCTCATTGGTGAAGTTTTCGGATGTAATATATAGAAGCTTTGTCTCTGGATTCTCATTTTGAATATAGTGCCCGATGGCGTGCATCAGATGTGTCTTGCCCAACCCCACGCCGCCATACAAAAACAGCGGGTTATACGCCTCGCTGGGCAGCTCGGCCACCGCGAGCGATGCCGCGTGTGCAAAACGGTTGGAATTGCCCACCACGAAGGTGTCGAAGGTATATTTCGGGTTCAACATGCTGCTGCCCAGCGCGCCCTGTTGGCTCGTATTCAGTGCAGACATGGAGGAAGGATCGTTGCTGTTCACAAACACCAGCTCGTATTCGTGCCCATACGCCTGTTGCACGGCGTCGTGCAGCATGGTATTGTAGCGACGGCGAAGCGTCTCTACAGCAAATTGATCGGCAATGCCCAGCACAATCCGATCCTTTGTGATTTCCATGATCTCCAGTGGCTTGAACCAGGTATCAAAGCTGACTGCATTCAGATGGCCCCGGATCATATCCAGCGTTTTGCCCCATAGATCCTCTTGTACCAGTTGTCTTTCGCTCATTGAAGTAATTTCCCCCACATATAGTAGCCTCATCGACTTACTTCGCAAATATCATTGGATTTGCCTCATCGACTTGCTTTGTAAGT
>JAJDGF010000044.1 GCA_030265545.1 Eubacteriales bacterium OttesenSCG-928-N13 | reverse complement strand
TCCAGAACTTGCTCAGCGTGGGGATGCTTGTATAGAACCCGCGCGCCAAGGGGCCTGCGCAGAAGCCAAAACCGTATACGATCATGACGATGCCAAACGCGAATACGGCCAGATCTGCCAACAGATCGAGCGCCTGCACGAGGCGCGGGTGCATCAGCTTGTCCAGCGCCGTCATGCGGATGTGTGTACCGTGACGAAGCGCAATCGCGGCGCTCAGCACGGCCATGTAGGCCATGAGCGACAGCACGACTTCCTCGCTCCATGCGGGATCGGGAATGAATGGTACATAGCGACCCAGCACCGACATGCTGGTGATCAAAATGTCGGCGATGAGCAGCAGCTTGCATATAAGCATTACGAATTTATCGAGCACATCGTAGATGGGCTTGAGCCGATCTAGCTTTTCAAAGATGGCGGGCATCCCAACGACTCCTTTCGTGTCCGGACGGGGGAGGGGCGCCAAAGGAAACGGGCAGGGCAGCGCAATGATGGCCACTCTGCCCGCATGTTTAACGCGTTGGCAAACGATTACTTGGCGAGCTCGGCGATGGCCTGATAGTCGGCCTCGAGGCCGGCGGTGTAGCTGTTGATCAGCTCGGCGCAGGCATCTTTCCAGGGCTGGTTGTCATTCACATCGACGAAGGTGACGCCCGCGGCGATCAACTCGTCCTTGCAATTGCCTTCGATTTCGGCGGACAGGTTGGCGTTGAACTCGCTGGCGAATTTGCCCGCTTCGATCACGGCAGCCTGCTGCTCTTCGGACAGCTTGGCCCATGCGGTATCGGTCATGATGACTTCGGCGCAGCCCAGGGTGTGGCCGTCCAGCAACATGTACGGTGCGACCTCATGGAACGCATTGCTCTGATAGTTCACGATCGGCTGCTCGGCGCCATCCACAACGCCGGTGGACAGGGACTGATACAGCTCGCCGAAGGACACGACGGTGGCGTTGGCCTGCAGGCCGCCCACCATGCCGGTCATGATCGGGTCGGTGGAAACGCGCAGTTTCTTGCCGGCCAAATCTTCGATGCCAGCCACTTCGTCCTTAAAGAAGAAGTGACGGAAGCCCTCTTCCACATAGAACAGGCCACGGACGCCCAGCTGCAGGTCGGCCGGCTCGTTCAAAAGCGCGGTGCCCAGATCGCTGGATGCGAATGCCCAGAAATGCTCACGGCCGGTGAAGGTGTAGGGGATGGAGAGCAGCATGGTGCGCTGCACGCCGTAGTTGGTCAGGCTGAACGTGGCCACGCGGGCGATGTCCACCGTGTCGGCGCCGCCGATCATGGTGTCCAGCACGTCACCCTCAGCGCCCAGCACGCCAGAGGCCTGAATCTCGATCACAACGGAGCCGCCCGTCAGCTCTTCGACCTTGTCCTTGAACGCGGTGGCCGTCTGGCCCATCAGCGAATCAAGCGGGTTCACCTCAGCATAGGTCAGGGTGACGACTTCTTCTGCGGACGCGGTCAGCGCCAGCGACAGCATCATCGCGCAAGCCAGGACGATAGCCAGGAACTTTTTCATGGTTGGGACCTCCTTCAAAATGTCGGGATCAGGACGATTCGTCGTCCAACCCCTTTTATGATGAAATTCTAGCACACTAATATATTAGTGTCAACTACTTTTTTCATATTTGTGCAAATTATTCATGAAAATGGGATAAAACAGGGCATATTGGGCGAATCAATCCCAAATCATGATACGAATTGGGTTGCATTTTATGGCGGATTGTGAGACAATACAAAACACAATACGGAGGAAGGGCAGATGAATCTACCGATGGAACAGTCGATTCGGCGCGACAAAATACAGATCACAGTCACCCTGGAGCCCAAGACATTTCGGCGGTTTGCCATCTATGATACGTTCAAACGGCTCAAGCGCTGGCGCATGCCGGTGGTGTTTGCACTGATCATGCTGGCGTTCGCGGCGATCTGCTTTGCGATGCGGGATCGAGCGCAGTCGATGCTGCTGGGCAGCGTGCTGGCTGCGGTTGGGCTGGGGCTGCCGATCGTCTATTTCGGGATGTTCTTTGCATCGCTCAATGCCAATGTGAAGAGCCAGAAGCTGCCGAAGAAGGTGTATCAGCTCAGCTTGTCGGGCGAGCCGAACGGGGTCGTTGTGCAGTCGCTCACCGATCAGAACGAGCGGATGGAGCTGAAATGGGAGAGCCTGTTCGCGGCCTATCGCGACAAGGAATGCATCTACCTATATATCGTGCCGAGCAAGGCGTTCCTGCTGCCGGATGATCAGGCGACGGCCACGCCGGATGAACTCTGGGCGTTCCTTCAGCGGCACATGCCCGCCGGCAGGACGATCGGCTGAGGCACATAGGATGGGCGGAATCGAATCAATACACGGAGGTGCTCGGTATGGCATGGGTGGATATGCCGCTGGAGGAATTGAAGCAGTATCAGGGAACGAATCCGAAGCCGACCGATTTTGATGCCTATTGGGAGCGGTCGCTCGCCGAGATGCGATCCGTGCAGCCCAACATCGAACTGGTGCCCAGTGATTTCAAGTCTCCGGTGGCGGAGTGCTTCGATCTATATTTCACCGGGGTGCGGGGCGCGCGGATTCATGCGAAATATCTTCGCCCGATCGGCGCAACGGAGCCAGCGCCCGGGGTCGTGGCGTTCCATGGGTATTCGGGCAACAGCGGCTGCTGGTCAGATTGGCTGGGCATGGCGGCATCCGGGTTCCATGTGGCGGCGATGGATTGCCGCGGGCAGGGCGGCACATCGGAGGATGTGGGCGGCGTCAAAGGCACCACGCTGAATGGGCATATCATCAGGGGTCTTTCCGATCATGAGGACAAGCTATTGTTTCGGGACATATTCTTGGATGCGGCGCAGCTGGCGGCCATATTGATGGATATGCCGGGGGTGGATGAGAAGCGGGTGGCCTCGACCGGCGGATCGCAGGGCGGCGCGCTGGCGCTGGCGTGCGCCTCGTTGGAGCCACGCATCGCGCGGGTCTGTGCGATGTACCCGTTCCTGTGCGATTATCAGCGCGTGTGGGAGATGGATGCGTCCCTCAGCGCGTATCAGGAGCTGAAGGAGTACTTCAGGCGTCATGATCCGCTCCACGCGCGCGAGAAGCAGATTTTCTATCGACTTGGCTATATCGATGTGGCGCAGCTGGTCGATCGCATTCGCGGGCAGGTGCTGCTGGCGACGGGGCTGATGGATCCCATCTGCCCGCCCTCCTCGCAGTTCGCCGCCTACAATCGGATCACGGCACCGAAGAACATGCTGATCTATCCGGACTTCGGCCACGAGAATCTGCCCGGCTGCTCCGATCACTTCTATCAATTCATGATGGGGCTGAGGATGTGTGAAAGAGAGATTGTCTAATGAGAGCGTTTTAGCTCGGTGTTTTCACACAGCCTGGGCGATCATACGATTCAATCAAACAGGTCTTGGCGCGGTTGGGCGATTCGCTCCCCGCGCCAAGGCTTTTTTGTGTGCGGCTTTGGTGCGTGATATGATGCTGCACGCTGTGGATGCTTCACGCCGCGGATGCTGCACGCCGTGGATGTTTCACGCTGCGGATGCTTCACGCTGCGGATGTTTCACGCTGTGGATGCTGCACGCCGCGGATGCTGCACGCCGTGGATGCTGCACGCTGTGGATGCTTCACGCCGTGGACGATTCACGCTGTGGATGCTTCACGCCGCGGATGTTTCACGCTGTGGATGCTGCACGCTGTGGATGCTTCACGCCGTGGACGATTCACGCCGTGGATGCATCCCATGATTGGATGCTTTCTCGCAGCACAGGCGGCAATGATAAAATGTTTTACTAAACTGAGCATACGGTATATGCGCGTGGATGACATATGTGATGTACAAAACTGACATAAAACATCCAGTAATATGATGGAAAATATCAAAAGTATGATAATGAATTGACAAATTCGTTTGTATATAATATAATCCAGATAAACCGATTTATCAATCGTGTGTAGATGAACAGAATTGGCGCTGTTCATGACCAGAAGGAGGCAACATGAACCTCAAATCGTTTGGTGAAGTCTTTCCGCTCGGCACCCACATCTGCCGCGAGCCCATGCCCGCGATGTCTGAGATGAAGCGCGATATGGCGCTGGTGAAGGCAAAGGGGTTTAACCTGATTAAATTGCAGGAAAACTGGATGCTGGATGAGCCCAGCGAGGGCAGGATCGACTTGTCCCGCTATGAGGAGCTGATTGATCACGCGGGCAAGCTGGATCTGGGCGTATATCTGGGGCTCACGTGCGAGCAGGCGCCCAACTGGCTGTATGAGAAATATCCGGATGCGCGCATGGTGCGCAAGGACGGGCTGCCCGTTGCATTTCAGGCGCAGTCCACGCTGCATGCCGATGGCAAGCCGGGGCCTTGCTATGATCATCCGGGTGCGATGCAGGCGCAGCTCCGGTTCATCGCGCAGCTGACCAAGACGTTGGGGCGGTTTGAGAACCTCGTCGTTTGGAATACCTGGCAGGAGATCAGCTATTGGGCGGAGATGCTGACGGGCGGCTCGGTCTGCTATTGTGAAAACACGATCAAAGCCTATCAGGCATGGCTGTCCGGGCTGTATGGTGGCGACATCGGGCGGCTGAATGCGCACTGGAATGTGCGCTATCCCTCGTTTGAATCGGTGCAGCCCGATCGCTGCGCGCGCAAGCTGAGCGTGCCGCAACAGTATTACTATTCCTATTTCATGGACAATGTGCAGATCGCAAACGTGCTCAAGGCGCGCTGCGAGACCATCAAGGCCAATGATCCGCTGCATCGTCCGGTGTTCGCGCACAAGGGTGGTCCCTCGCTCACATCGGGCGCGGATTGGACCTATGCGCGCACGCAGGATTTCCTGGGCTCATCCAACTATCCCGCGTGGGGCAATGGTTCTCCTTGGGACGACCATCGCCAATCCCGCTATATCCCCAAGCATGACGGGCTGCTCACGGAGCTGTGGGATGGCCTCGCCTATAAGATGGACTATATCCGCTCGGCCAACAGACCGGATGCGCCCATCTGGGCGGCAGAATTCCAGGGCGGTCGCGTGAGCACCGACCTGTTCCCGGGGCGCGTGCCCACGGGCGAGCAGATGAGAAGGTTCCTTTTGACCACGCTGGCCACCGGCGCGACGGCCGTCTCCTTTTGGGTGACGCGCGCGGAGATCATGGCGCCTGAGACCAATGGATTCTCGCTGCTGGACAGCGAAGGGGACACCACCGAGCGGCTGGATGCGGTGGAGACGCTGAACCGTACGCTGCAAGCGCGTGCGCCGCTGTTCAACGCCAACAACCGCCCGCAGGCGCAGGTGGCGCTGCTGGTGGACGAATGGAATTACCGGGTGCTGCAGGGCATGGACTTTGCGCCCGAGGTGCTCAGCTACGAGCTGCGCGGCTGGTACAAGCATCTGTGGCAGCGGGGCATCCCGTGCGATTTTGTGGAGGCATCGCAGCTGTCAGATCCGCGCACGATGGGCTATCGGGCGATCATTGCGCCGTTTGCGCATGCGATGTCGGACGTGGTGGCGCAGAACTTGATCGATTTTGCGCAGCAGGGCGGGCATGTGCTGCTGGAGGCGGCGCCCGGCATGCTGAGCGAGGTGGCGATGGCGCCGCGCGGCATGATGAACCCGCTCATCCGAAGGGCGCTGGGCGTTACGATGACATCCCATTCGCTCGTCAGGGAGCCGGGCGAGCGCGATCGATTCAGCCAACCGGAACGCACCTGGGGCGAATATGAGCAGGCCGGCATGATGCAGGGCATGGGCCCGCTCGAAGGAACAAAGCTGCGTGCCAGCGTGATGGTGGAGACCTATTCCTCCGATACCGCGCGCCCGCTGATGAGCTGGCAGGGCAGGCCTTGCGGCTATGATGCGGCAGTTGGCGAGGGCTCGATGATGCTGATCGGCAGCTGCCTGGGCTTCTGCGCGACGGCCTATCAGGATGATGATTCGAAGAAGGCAATGGACAGCATCCTTGAGATGCTCTCGGTGGAGCCTGAGCATATGGGCAGGTTGCTGCTCACCCGCAGAGTGGGCGACAAGTGCCAGGCCTGGTTCGTCACCAATCCCTATGATGAGGAGATCGAGGAGACGTTCCAGGTGAATGGGAACGCGATCCTGGTGGACGAGTCGGGCGAGAGGGCGCTCGGATCGGGCGAAATTCGCCTGCGACTGAAGCAGCTTGATGTACAACTGGTGATTGTTGAGGAGTGATGACATGACAAAGCCTCGTCCAAGAGCTGCGCGGCCGCCCATTCGCTGGGAGCGCCAATGGATGCTGCTTCTGATGGCGGTGCCCGGGGTGCTGACGCTGCTGCTGTTCAATTATGGGCCGATGTTCGGCACGGTGGTGGCATTTCAGAACTTCAAAATCGCGAACGGCTTTTTCGGCAGCGAGTTTGTGGGACTGGCGAACTTCCGTCGGTTGTTTGATGATCCGATGATGCCGCTGGTGATCCGAAACACGCTGGGGTTGAGCCTATTGAAACTGCTGCTGGGCTTCCCGCTCCCGATCCTGTTTGCGCTGCTGCTCAATGAGATCCGCTCGATACGATACAAGCGCGTGGTGCAGACGGTATCCTATCTGCCGCACTTTGTGAGCTGGTTGATCGTCATCGGCATGTTTCAAAAGCTGCTGGCGGTGGAGGATGGCGTGGTGAATCGGATGCTGGTCTCCTTCGGGATGGATAAGATCAATTTCATGGTGCAGCCCTGGTTCATGTGGCCGTTTGCGATCCTGTCGGACATGTGGAAGGAGACCGGCTGGAATGCCATCATCTATCTGGCGGCGCTGACCAGCATCAACATGGATCTGTATGAGGCGGCCACGGTGGATGGCGCGGGGCGCTTCAAGCAGCTATTGCATGTGACGCTGCCCGGCATTCGCCCGACGATCGTGATTCTGCTCATTTTGGCGGTGCCCGGCGTGGTTTCGTCCAATGTGGATCAGATGTGGGTGCTCGGCAATCTGGCCGTGCGCGATGTGACCGAGGTGATCGACACCTACGTGCTGCGCACAGGCATCGGCTCCACCCAGTATTCGCTCGCGGCGGCGGCCGGCCTCGTGAAGAGCGTCATCAGCGTGATTCTGCTGGTGACGGTGAATACCATCAGCAAGAAGATGGGCGAGGAGGGTGTGTACTGATGAAGATGACAAAAGGGGAGCGCACCTTTCAGATATTCGATGTGATATTGCTTACGATCGTGATTCTGATCACGGTATATCCGATCTGGTACATCTTTATCATCTCGATCACGGATGTATCGGCCGGATCCACCAGCCAGATCGTGCTGTTGCCCGGCGAGCTGACGCTGGACAGCTACAAGGCGGTGTTTCAAAACGAGCAATTCGTGAACGGCTTTTTGGTCTCTGCGATCCGCGTGGGCGCGGGCGTGGGGTTGACGCTGCTGTTCTGTTCGATGCTGTCCTACACGCTGATTCAGCCCCATTTCATCGGGCGCAGCACGATCAATGTGCTGGTCGTGGTCGCGATGTTCGTATCGGGCGGCATGATCCCGTTTTTCCTGGTGGTGCGCTCGTTTGGGCTGGTCAACAACATATGGGGGCTGATCATCCCGTTTGCGTATGATTCCTACGGCGTGATCCTGATGCGCAACTACTTCAAGGGCATCCCGCCCAGCCTGCAGGAATCGGCGCGCATCGACGGCGCAAACGAGTTCCAGATCTTCTCTCGGATCATCTTGCCCACCTCGGTACCAATTCTGGCCACGATGACGCTGTTTTGGGCGGTGTGGTTCTGGAACGACTACATCTATGCATCCTTCCTGGTGACCAAAAAGCAGCTGTTCCCGGTGCAGCTGGTGCTGCTTCAGGTGATCAACAACGTGTCCAACGCATCCCTTATGTCCAAGCTGTCGGCGCGCGGCGTGCAGATCCGCGCCAACGGCGAATCGATGAAGATGGCCGCGATCATGCTGAGCATCGTGCCGATTCTGATCGTGTATCCGTTCCTGCAGAAGTACTTTGTCCACGGAATTACGCTGGGATCTGTGAAGGAGTGACCGGCTGTAATATCATCAAAGGAGGAATTCAAACATGAAACGAGCACTCTCATTGACTCTGGTTCTGCTGATGCTGCTCGCATCGGTTCCGGCGTTGGCGTACGAGGCGCGCAACGATCAGGAGAAGGCGCTGATGGAGTACGAAGATGTGATGCCGATGGCAGGCTTTGGCTCGCTGTGGGGACTCGCGTCCTATGACGATCACACCGCCGCTTGGATGCTGGACACCTTCAAGATCGACCAGCGAGATCTGGAGATCGATGTGTCCGACAACTTCAAGGATCTGGCGCGCGCCCGCCTGGCGGCGGAGGACATTCCCGATTATATCGTGACGCTGGATCGCCAACTGGCGATGGAACTGGCGGAGAGCGGACAGTTCTATGACATGTCCGAGGTGATCTATGAGCATGCGCCCGGCATGGTGGATTTCATCGGCGAAGACGTGCTGGATCGCTATCGCTCCACCGATGGCAAGCTGTACATCATCCCCGGCCAGACTTCGCCGGCCGATGAGCTGGACAAGTATCTGTATGCGCAGGATGCTGCGATGGTCAACATCGATCTGCTGACGGAGACCGGGCTTGAAGCGCCCACCAACGTGGATGAGCTGTACGCCTATCTGCTCGCGATCAAGGACATGGAAGTGAATGGCCAGAAGGTGATCCCGATCGTGAACCCGGCCATGCGCCCCAAGAACTATACCAGCTCCAACTACCCGATGAACATCCCGAAGATGCTGTATATGTTCTCGCCGGGCACCGGCTACACGTTCCTCGATAAGAACGACGAGACCAAAATGGTCGATCTGCACTATGACAATGCGGCATACCTCGAATATCTGACGTTCTTCAACAAGCTGTATCGCGAAGGCCTGATGGATCAGGATGGATTCACGATGAGCGACGATCAGTATATCGAGCGCCTGAAGAGCGGCATCTATGGCTACACCTTTGAGGGCACCAGCTATATCTCCACCGCCAACAGCGCGGCGAGCGGCGAGATCATGCGCCCCTATTACCCGATCCGCTTCCCGCGCAACTATGAGGGCGGCTCGGATGCGTTCAACTTCCCGATGCTGGGCGACTGGTTCTTCCTGTTCAATAAGAACATCTCCGATCCGGTGCGCGTGGCCAAGCTGCTCGACTGGAACTACACCGTGGAAGGCGTGCGCGTGATCAACTATGGCGCGCCGGATGAGACGATGGAGAAGAACTGCTGGTACTATGATGATGCGGGCGAGCCCGTGTTCAACCAGGAACTGCAGCAGCAGTGGGACGAGGCCGACTACACCTGGAACTGGATGGTCGCAGGCGGCTGGGGCTATCACGCGGTGGGGCTGCGTCGTCAGCTGAAATACACCGGCATCAGCGAAATGGGCATCTGCGTGGCGGATGATCTGTATCTGGAGATCGACAGAGTGACCCAGGATGATCTTTCTGTCAGCGCCGCCTACGAGGCGATGAACCTGCAGCCCGTCGGCCCGATTGGCCTTGAGAAGGGCCCGCAGCTCTGCGATCTGTTGAACAAGTGGGAGGTGCAGATCGTGCTCCGCGCCGAGGATGAGGCGCAGGTCGCGTCCATGTATCAGCAGATGATGGAAGAAGCGCGCGGCAACAACTATGACGAACTGAAGATGGAAATGTATGACCGCTATATCGCGGCCAACCCGCAATAGCACATAGAAAATCCCCTGAGTCATCGGTGTTCCGGTGGCTCAGGGGCATGGGACGACTTGTGCTTAGGGCTTCCTGATATCGATCCAGAGATACCACACGACCGCGATCAGGATCACGGCGCCGCCGATCAATGTGCTCCTGGCAGGCGCCTCGCCCAACAGAAGGAATACCAGAATTGGACCTGTGATCACCTCGGTCAGCATGACGGTGGACACGGTCGTGGCGCTGATGGATTTGAGCGAGTAGCTTACCATCGAATGGCCGAGCAGCGTGGAGAACACGGCCAGCCCGAGCGTCGAGCCCAGCGAGATCAGATTGAAGCCGCTGGTGGGCACGCGCAACAGCAGCGCGCACAATAGCAAAGTGCCGAGCGCCACCGAATACACCGTCATGGTATAGCGGAATGTATCGGTCGAGCGACGCACGACGCGTCCGCACAGCAGATACGCGGCATACGTGACCGCCGCGCCCAGTGCGAACAGGTTGCCGCTCATGCTGCCGCTGTCCATGCCGTTGCCGCAAATCACGACCCCCAGCACCGCGAGCGCCATCGGCAGATACACGATGCGGGGCAGCTGTTCATGCAGCAGCAGCACCGAACCCAGCGCCGCCATGAACAGATAGGTGCTCCAGATCGTGGTGGCGGCCAGCGCGTCCGTCAGCTGCAAGGCATAGACCCAGCACAATAGGTGCGCCGCCAGCAGTATGCCCGATAGCGCGGACAGCATGCGCGTGCGGCGGGTGAGTGGGGCTTTGCCTTCGCCTGCGGGTTTGATGATGCCCAGGAGAATCATGATCAGCAGCGCGAAGCCCAGCCGAACCACGTTGATCCAGATGGGATGCATCTGCTGCCCGAGTGCGAATTTGTTGAATACCGCGGAAAACGCCGCACTGAATGCGGCGAGCGCGAGCGCCAACCTCGCCCGGGAAGTCTGCGAATTGTGTTGCATTTGGTCTCCTTCAGCCGATGCGGCGCACGGAATCGCGTTCCACCACCTCGTCCATGGGCAGTATGATGTTATCGGTCGGCTTTCCATCGATCTGATCGTGCAGCAGACGCATGGCATGCACACCCAGCTGCTCCATGTCGATGTGAACCGTGGTCATCTGCGGACGCACATAGCGGCACAGCATGGTGTCGTCGATGCTCATAAATGAGATGTCCTCCGGCACGCGGGCGCCCAGCTCCTGCGCGCGCAGCATGGCGCCGATGGCCTGGCGATCGCCCGGGCAGAACACGGCCGTTGGCCAGGGCTTGGCATCCAGGATCATGGCCATGGTGGCACCGGCGCTGGTGGTGGTTTCATCGCTCTCGTAGATGCGGGACTTTTGCGGGATCAGGCCGCTGTCCATGTGGGCCTCGTTATAGCCGCTGTGGGTGCTCTCAAACAGGTGCGGATAATTCTTCGGCCCGAGGAACGCGATGTCTCGATGCCCGCAATCGAGCAGGTGTTTGATGGCCGCATGGGCTGCGCGCTGGTTGTCGATCCCAACGGTGGGGTAGGGCGCATGCGAGATATGGGAGTCGGCCACGACAAACGGCACGGACAGCCCGCGCACGATGTCAAACATGTTGCTCTCCAGATCCTGAAAGAAGATCACGCCGTCCGTATCCCGATTCAAGACGATCTCCGGCATGCTGCCGGAAAAGTCGGTCAGCACGATGTTATAGCCGAGCGCGCTTGCCTCCTGCTGAATTCCTTTGGTGACACCCAGATAGAACATATCCGAAAACAGCGAAGCGCCCACATCCATCACCACGCAGATGTTGAAGCTCTTCTTGGCGCTCAGCCGCCGAGAGTTGATGGAGGGACGAAATCCGGTCTGGCGGATCACCTCTTCAATCCTGCGGCGCGTCTCGTCGCTGATGCTTCCCTTTTTATTGATCACGAAGGAGACCGCCGTTGGGGATACATTCGCCATCTTTGCGATGTCCCGGATTGTGAGCTTCATGCGCGTCGCCACCCTTTGTTTACTTCTTGTTTATTATACCGCTTTTCATACGGAATTGCAACGTAAGAATTCAAGTATGACAGGATACAATTTGATCATGAGATAAACCGAATTACATCGAGGGATCCGCGCCCGATTGGCGCACCATGAAATTGCCATCTCGCGGCGATTGCTGCCGCATCAGATAGGAAATGTAAGCCACATAGAGGAGGTTTGAACATGCCGCTGTATGAGAGCCGGACGAATGCGGAAAATCGAATCAAGGTCTCACCCGAGGCGAAGCAGGCGCTTGTTTTTGGGACGGATGCCGTGATCGAAGAGATCGTGCGACAGATTCAGAGCAAGAAAATGCCCTGCCGCGTCGCGGTGGATGGCTGGTATGGGGTCGATTATGGCATGCTGATATCGCGACTGTCAGAAGCACTTGGTTTGCAGCAGAAGAACACCATCTGCACCACGAGCAGGCTGTTCTTGCCCAAGGATCAGATCGCAGCATATAAACAGCCCTTCATCACCGATGATCCGGGCTTTGGCTATGTGAACAGCGAGGGCAGGATCGAGGATGTCATGGATCAAGGGGCGATCGCGGCATTGCACGATCAATTGCTGACTGAATCGGGCATTGCGATCATCGCCGGCCCAGGCGCCTATGCAAACGGGCTTGAGGATGCATATGATCTGGTGTTTTATGCGGAGAAGACGCGCCAGCCGCTGCTGTGGCAGATGTGGGATGGTCAGCTCGCCCCGCTGGGCAGCGATGTGCCCGATGCGGACTATCAATGGAAGGAATACTATTATTGCGACTACTATCTGCTGCACCATCAGAAGGAGAAGTGCATCGAGGCGATGCATGGCTACATCGAGGCCAACGACATGCAGTCGCTGAAATTGGTGCCGCACGCGGCCTATGATGAGATCCTGAGCACGCTTTTGCGCTATCCCATCAAGGAGATCAAGATCTATCAGCCCGGTCCCTGGGGCGCGTATCGCTACAAGGATCTGTTTGATGTGCCTGGCTTGGCGTGCAACGCATGGAATGAGCTGGCCGGGCCGGAGCTGGGCATGCTGATTGATGTGGGGCGCGAGGACATGCTGTGCATCCCGTTTGTGAGCCTGATGCGGTATGCGGATGAGTTCGTCGGGGCGTATTTGAATCGGACGTATCCGGGGTTGTTCCCGCTGGATGTGTGGCTGGACGACGGCTATTTTGACAAGCCCACGCCCGCGGAGCGCATTTCCATGCCGATCCATAATCACCCTTCCACCGACTATGTGAAGCGCCATTTCAATGAGCCGCTCGGCCGCTATGAGACCTATTACATCGCCGAGGCCTATGAGGGCGCGAACACCTGGATGGGCTATCAGGACGATGCCGACATGGAGGAATGGGAGCGCAAGTGCCGCGCATCGGAGAACATCAGGGAGATCCCCGATTGGAAGGACTATATCAGCAATTGGGAGAGCAATGTGGGGGATCTGTATCTGATCCCGCCGGGCACCGCGCATGGACATGGCGGCAACCAGATGGTGCTGGAGATGGACACCTGCCCATCGATCGCGGGCACGGAGTATTCGTTCTTCACGTATGATTTCGCGCGCAATTCGTGGGACGACGGAACCAAGACGATGACCGGCAAGCCCTGCAAGATGCATCTGGAGCATTCGTTTGATAACGACAAGTTCCGCCGCGGAAATTGGGTCAAGGATCACCTGCTCGCCAAGCCCAAGGTGGAGAAGTGGACCAAGCAGTATCAAAAGGACATCTATAGCACACTGAGCGAGATGCCGTTTGAAATCGAGCGTTTTCATTTCACCGAGCGCGCCGAGAACGATACACAGGGCAGGTTCATGAACATCCTGACGCTCACCGTGGGCAAATCGGTGCGCGTGGTGTCGAGGGCGAATCCGGAATATCAGACCCAGATCGAGCTGTTCCAAAGCTGCGTGATCCCCGCCAGCTTTGGGAAATATGAGATCATCAATGAGGACGGCGGATTCTCCACCGTGGTTCAGATTCGGTGGAAAAAAGGATAGTTTTTCGTATTAATACACGTGTCTCGTCGTGCCTCATCGCGGCGCTTCGCGACGCTCTTCGGATGGGGACGATTGCCCCCCTCGTCGAAGCCCTGCGGCCTTCTCCTC
>JAJDGF010000043.1 GCA_030265545.1 Eubacteriales bacterium OttesenSCG-928-N13 | reverse complement strand
ACGCCTTCACGCTGTCCATGTACTTGATCAGGTCAACGACCTTGTTGGAATAGCCCCACTCGTTGTCGTACCAGGCAACCAGCTTCACGAACTTGTCGGTCAGCATGATGCCGGCATCGGCGTCAAAGATGGAGGTGCGCGCATCGTGAATGAAGTCGCTCGAAACGACCTTATCCTCGGTGTAGCCGATGATGCCTTCCCAGCGCTTGGACTCGGAGGCTTCCTTCATGACCTTCTTGATCTCGTCATAGGTGGTGCCGGTCTTGAGGTTGACGGTCAGGTCAACAACAGACACGTCCGCCGTCGGCACGCGGAACGACATGCCGGTCAGCTTGCCCTTGAGCTCAGGAATGACCACGCCCACAGCCTTGGCTGCGCCGGTGGAGCTGGGGATGATGTTGAACGCCGCGCCGCGGCCGCCGCGCCAGTCCTTGTTGGACGGGCCATCAACGGTCTTCTGGGTGGCGGTGGTGGCATGCACGGTGGTCATCAGACCATCCTGGATGCCGAACTTCTCATGAATCACGGCTGCCAGCGGTGCCAGGCAGTTGGTGGTGCAGGAAGCGTTCGAAACGATGTTCATCTCGGGTTTATAGGTTTCGTTGTTCACGCCCATGACGAACATGGGGATATTGTCCTTCGCGGGGGCAGTGATGACGACCTTCTTCGCGCCGCCCTTGAAATGCGCTTCGGCATTCAGGCCGGTGAAGATGCCGGTGGCTTCGGCAACGTACTCCGCCTCGGCGCCCGCCCAATCGATGTTGGCCGGATCCTTCTCAGAAAAGGTCTTGATGTGCTCGCCATTGATGACCAGCTTGCCGTCTTCCACCTTCACATCGCCCTTGAACTGGCCATGTACGGTGTCATACTTGAACATGTAAACCATGTACTCCAGATCGATAAAGGGATCGTTGATCGCGACGACCTGAACCTCCGGGTGCTCCATCGCTGCGCGGCAGACCAAGCGGCCGATGCGGCCAAAGCCATTGATGCCAATCTTAATCATAAATACTGTCCTCCTGTAATATTATCGTGGTTATTGTACTCCAAATCGGATTGTTTTTCAAGCACAAAGCGGGAATGAAACGATACGAGTGTGTTAATTGTTGGTCAATGCTTTGCGACGCAAGGATCAATCGTGGCAAAAACCCGCGAATGCTGTAAAATCACAGCGTCAGCGCCGCCAAACCCACCTTTTTGCGCACCTTGCGCATGGTCTTCCTGGCGATGCCCCTTGCCCGCTCGGCACTGCTTGTCATCACCTGCTCCAGGTACGCCTTGTCTGCGAAGATCTCCTTATATCGCGTCTGGATGGGCGAAAGCGATTCGATCACCTGATCTGCGACCGCCTCTTTGAACACGCCATAGCCCTTGCCCTCGAAATCCGCCTCGATCTGATCCATGCTGCGCCCCGATAGCGTGGACAGGATGCTCATCAGGTTGGACACGCCCGGCTTGTTCTCGATATCGAACTTCACCAGCGCCTCGCTGTCGGTCACGGCGCGCTTCAGTTTACGGCGGATCAGATCGGGCTCATCCAGCATTGCGATATAGGTGTCCTCCGGGTCCGATTTGCTCATCTTGCGGGTGGGCTCGGCCAGGCTCATCACGCGCCCGCCCAGCTTGGTGATATACGGATCAGGCACCACGAACACATCGCCATACACACCGTTAAAGCGTTCAGCGACATCCCGCGAAAGCTCCAAATGCTGCTTCTGATCGGCGCCTACCGGCACCAGATCTGCCTGGTACAGCAAAATGTCCGCCGCCATCAGCACCGGATAGGTGAACAGTCCTGCGTTGATGTTGTCCTGATGCTTGGCGGATTTCTCCTTGAACTGCGTCATTCGGCTCAGCTCGCCCATATATGTGTAGCAACTGAGCACCCAGGACAGCTCGGCATGCTCTGCCACATGGGACTGAAAATACATCAGGCTCTTCTCAGGATCCAGCCCGACCGCCAGATACAGGCTCAGCACCTTCAGGCAGGCTTTACGCAATTCCGCCGGGTTCTGGCGCACGGTCAGCGCGTGCAGATCCACGATCGAATAGATGCAGTTGAATTCGTCCTCCAGCAGCTTGAAATTGCGCAACGCGCCGATGTAGTTGCCGAGTGTGAGCGTGCCCGTCGGCTGAATGCCGCTGAATATGGTCTTCTTTGCTTGTTGCTCCATGACGATTTGTCCCTCCAAAACATAAAAATACACCCGTCCCATGCAGGGGCGGATGTCCGCGGTGCCACCCTGTTTGGCGCGTGTGCGCCCACTCTTCTCAATTGAAAGCCTATCAGCTTCACATCCACCATAACGCCGGATATGCGTCGCAGCCTAATCGCGGGAAATGTCCGCATTCGGTGCGCCCTCAGGGACCCATTCATCGTGCTGCTTGAATCCGGGCTCACACCATTCCCGGCTCGCTTGGTTCAGCCTTGCGCGATTACTCTTTTCCCCTCATCGGTTTATCGTATTATACCGCCGTGAACCCTGATTGTCAAGCGATTCAGCTATCCTTCTTGGGTTCAGTCTTGGCCTTCGCTGCCCGGCGGGATTCCTTGGGTTGTTTCTCCTCGGGCGGATAGAGAAGCGTCAAGAGTCTATCCGCGATATACCGATCGGCATTGGAGCGCATCGCAAAGCACAGCGCCAGCGCAAATACCTGATCGCGATCGGCTGCCCCGCCCCGCATCATCTCGTCCAGCAGATTGGCCTCTTCGTTCAGCACGTTGTGCATGTTCTTGGCGAAGTCCTCATAGTACTGCTGATCGGGCGTGTTGTCGTCCCGCATGACCAGCGTCTTGATGCGGTTCATGGGCATCACGCTTTTGAGCAGGCAGGCCATCGTGAGCGCGGACAGCTGCTCGCGCCCATATTTCTTTTTCTCAGGACGTGGAACCAAGCCCGCCTTGACATAGTTATTGATGATGGATGGCGTGATCAGCCCGGCGTTCTGATCGGTGAACAGGGACAGCTCGCGCTTCAGATACGTGATCACCTGATCCATATACAGCTCAATATCGGGCATCTGATCCCACTGCGCCAGCTCGGCCGTGCGCAGCGCATCGATGATGCTCTGAATGGATTGATCCATGGGCAACCTACCTTTCGGGTGAAAATCGTATGATATGATGTTCTCGTTATCGTCATTCTACCATTTTATTGCGAAATCGTCAATATTTCGTTCATTTCACCCGTTGACATATTACCGATTACGTTGTATCATAGTATTCAATACTACGTCTTGTGAGGTTGAGCATTATGAAGTCATCAGAAATCCTAATCCTGGGCGATTCGGTGTTCAAGGGCGTTGTGTTTGACAATGTGCGCCAGCGCTATACCTTGCTCAAGGATGGCGCGGTTCAGATGCTGTCTAGTCTGCTGCCACTTCCGATTGTGAACCGCTCGCAGATGGGACGCACCGCACCGGAAGGTCTGCAGATGCTTCAAAACCAGGATCCAAGCAGCCTCAAAAACCGCGTGGTGGTGCTGGAATTTGGCGGAAACGACTGCGATTTTAATTGGCGCAAGGTGGCAGAGCAGCCGGACGCGCCCCACACGCCAAACACGGATGAGGATGCATTCCAGGACGCGCTGTATCGCATGATTGCTCGGGTGAGAGATTGCGGCGGGCGCCCGATTCTGTCCACCCTTCCACCGCTCGACCCCTATCGCTATTTGGATTGGATCACGCGGGACGGGCTTTCACGAGAGAACATCCTGCGCTTTTTGGGCAGGCCAGAACGCATCTACCGTTGGCAGGAATACTATTCCTCTATGATATTGCACGTTTCGGCGGAGACCTTGTGCGAGTGCGTGCCCATCCGCGAGGCGTTCTTATCGCAGGTGCGTGGCGAGGATGTGCTGTGTGAGGATGGCATCCACCCGAACAAGGCGGGACACAAAATTATCGCCGATGCCGCGCTGCAATTCGCCGGCAATCTGCTAGGTGATCCTTTACTTGCACGTGCTTGACAAAACCCGTCCGTTCGCATAAGATAAGGCTATAAGGCATCGACCGGGAAGAGTAAGCGGATGCTGCGATACAGAAACGGCGGTCACCGGCTGAGAGCCGCCACAATCGCAAAGTACCCGCCCAAGTGCGCCCGTGAGCCTGTGCGCCGAACGACGACCGTTCAGTAGGCAATCCGGGTGCGCCCGATACAGCGCATAGGAGTGGAGGGCACCGCCCTCAACCAGAGTGGAACCACGCAAGACGCGTCTCTGTACAAGAGAGACACGTCTTTTTTATATCATTAGGAGGATCAATCTATGTTTAAGCATTGGCAAGAGGACATCAACGCCATCCTTTCGCGCGATCCGGCCGCACGCAGCGGCTGGGAGGTCGTGCTGTGCTACCCCAGCTTCCGCGCAGTTCGCAGGCATCGACGCGCGCACAAGCTTTGGCTGAATGGGCACAAGCTGATGGCCAGATGGGTTTCCCAGCGCACGCGCAAGCTGACCGGGATTGAGATCCATCCGGGCGCGACCATCGGCAAGGGACTGTTCATTGATCACGGCATGGGCGTGGTGATCGGCGAAACCGCCGAGATCGGCGACAACGTGACATTGTATCAGGACGTGACCCTGGGAGGCACCGGCAAGGACATCGGCAAGCGCCACCCCACCATCGGCAACAATGTGGTGATCGGCGCGGGCGCAAAGGTGCTGGGACCATTCACCGTGGGCGACAACGCCAAGATCGGCGCCAGCGCGGTGGTGCTCAAGCAAGTGCCCGAGGGCAGCACCGTGGTGGGCAATCCAGGGCGTGTTGTGCGTCAAAGCGGCGTTCGTCCGGCGATTGACCTCGATCAGGTGCACCTGCCCGATCCCATCAAGGAGCGGATCGAATCCATGTCCGGCTCCATCCAGCGAATGGAAAAGTGTCTCTTGCGCATGCAGCAGGGTTTGCCCTGCGAGGAGTGCGAGAATGACAACACGCAAGACTGCCTGAAAGCGCAGAGGGAGGATATCCATGAAGATCTATAACACCATGACCCGCAAAAAGGAAGAGCTGAAACCCATTAAGGATGGACACGTTGGCATTTACGCCTGCGGGCCCACCGTGTATAACTACTTCCATATCGGCAATGCGCGCCCGTTCATCATGTTCGATGTGCTGCGTCGGTTCCTGCTGCATAAGGGCTATGATGTCACGTTCGTGCAGAATTTTACCGACATCGATGACAAGCTGATCAACAAAGCCAACGCCGAGAACACAACCGTGCCCGAGATCGCCGAGCGGTTCATCAAGGAATATTTCACCGATGCCGAGGCGCTGGGCGTGATGAAGGCGGACGTGCATCCACGCGCCACCGAGCACATCGGCGAGATCATCAAGCTGATCAAAAAGCTCGAAAGCAACGGCCTTGCCTATGCCGTAAATGGCGACGTGTACTATAACACGCAGGGCTTTGCCGATTACGGCCATCTGTCCGGGCAGAATTTGGAGGATCGCGAAGCGGGCGCGCGCATCAATGTGGATGAGCAGAAGCGCAATCCCATGGATTTCGCGCTCTGGAAGGCGCAGAAGCCGGGTGAACCCGCCTGGAAGAGCCCCTGGGGCATGGGTCGCCCCGGCTGGCACATTGAGTGCTCCGCGATGAGCATGAAGTATCTGGGCGAGACGTTTGACATCCATTGCGGCGGCGTGGATCTGATGTTCCCCCACCACGAAAACGAGATCGCACAATCCGAAGGCGCAACGGGCAAGCCGTTTGCGAACTACTGGATGCACAACGGCCACATCAACGTGGACAATCAGAAGATGTCCAAGTCGGCAGGCAACTTCTTCACCGTGCGCGACATCGCCAAGGAGTTCGATCTGGAGGCGGTGCGCATGTTCATGCTGTCCGCGCACTACAGGAGCCCCGTCAACTTCGCGCGTGAGATGATTGAGCAGGCCAAGGCCAGCCTGGATCGGCTCTACAACGCGCGCAACAACGCGCTGTTCCTGCTGGAGCATGCAGAGGATCGGCCGATGACCGATGCAGAGCTGAGCTTCCTCTCCCGCGCGGATCAGGCGGTGCTCGCATTCGATGCCGCCATGGAGGACGATCTGAACACCGCCGATGCGCTGGGCGCGATCTTTGAATACATCCGCGATATGAACATCGCGTACACCGATGCCAATGCACCCAGCAAGGCGGCGCTGGAGGGCGGCTTGAACGCCCTAAAGATCATGACAGACGTGCTGGGGCTACTCACCAAGGAGCTGGACACCACCCCGCCCGAGGTGGCAGATCTGGTCGAGCAGCGTCAGCAGGCCAAAAAGGACAAGGACTTTGCCCGTGCCGATGCGCTGCGCCAGCAGGTGCTGGATCTGGGCTATGCCATCGAGGACACCGCGAAAGGCCCAAAGGTTCGCAAAAACTGATCATATAGCTATAATTCCAAGAGCGTGAGAAAAACACGCTCTTTTTTAAACGATTTGTTAAATCAGTCTCACTATATTGCATTGCACGATAGCGTGTGGTATTATGTACTTGGTTGTGCAAGGTATTAGAGATCGCGCAATATGAAGAAGGTGAACGAGATTGATCACGCAACTGAAAAAGGGCGCACTCGAGCTGTGTGTGCTGTGCACACTGGATGCGGGCGACAAATACGGCTATCAGCTGATCGCGCACATCTCAGAGCACTTTGAGGTCGGCGAAGGCACGATCTATCCGCTGCTCAAGCGCATCCGCCTGGATGGCCTGGTGGAGACCTATCTCATGGAATCCAGCGAGGGGCCGCCCCGAAAATACTATCGCCTGACCCAGTCCGGACGCGAGCACAAACAGGCGCTGCTCGAGCAATGGCAGGACTTCTCTCATTCGGTCAATCAATTGATTCAGGAGGAACGCAAAGATGGATAAGCGCACATTTGTCAATACATTATTGGCGGGACTGAACTTCATGTCCCCGGCCGAACGTGAAGAGGTGCGGCAGGAGTTCGAGGAGCATTTCGAGGTCGGTCAGGAGATGGGCAAGACCGAGCAGGAGCTGGTGGATCAGCTGGGCGAACCGGCGCGCATCGTTGACATGTATCGTCAGCAGCTGATGAAGCAGGCGGGCGTGGAATCGCCGAATGATGACTCGACGATCCCCCCAATCGATCTGTCGCCCAAATTCGGCAATTTTGAAACGCAGCAACCTTGGGATTCGGATGCACATGATAATGAGCGACGGTTCCAGGCGAAGGACGTGTCCCTTATCGATGTGCAATGCTCGTCCTGCGACATTCGCATCCAGCCTGAGGACAGCGAAATCATTGATGTGGCGATTGACGGCGAGCGCGTCGGCGACATCAAGATATACATGGAGCATGGCATTCTGCATGTGCTTCAACCTTCAAAGCCCTTTAATCTGTTCAGCCTGTTTGAGCCGCACATCAAGGTTCGCATCAGCATCCCCTACACCTTCGAGGGCGAGCTGAACGTGCGCACCTCGTCCGGCGATGTCGTGCTGGGCGATCTCGGCGTGAAGGCGCTGCAGATTATCACGGTATCGGGCGATATCACGCTGGGCAATCTGATGACGGACACTGCCAGACTGCAATCCACCTCGGGTGACATCAGGACGGGTCAGTTCAAGGGCAACGCGCTGAATTTGCAGAGCATGTCAGGCGATCTGACGCTCGGCAAGGTATACGCGGACATGCTGCATGTGCACACCACCTCGGGCGACATTCAAATCGCATCTCATCAGGGTTCGATGATTGAGACACACTCCGTCTCGGGCGATCTGAAGATCGGGCCTGTTGCCGCGACCGAATTGAGTGTCGTGACCGTATCGGGCGATGTGCGGCAAAAGAACGGCGTGTGGGACATTTCTCGCGTGAAGGTCAAGACCACCTCCGGGGATGTCGGCGCGGATTTCTCCGATCATTGGATGGATATGCGATTTAACACGGTTTCGGGCGATATACGAATCACCTTGCCCCACAATAGCGCCCCGTTTGATGCGCGGCTGGATAGCATCAGTGGCAGCATGCGCAACCAGCTGGGCTATGAGCTGAACGCCGGCAGGATCATCCAAGCCAAGACCGTCAGCGGCGATATGACGATCAAAAAGGGCTAGCTCCCCCATTCTAACCATCGATGCATCTGTCAGCCATGGCAGGTGCATTTTGCTGTCGATATGCCCGTTGGGAGGTCTGGAGAACCTTGACCCCGGGGATGCATAGAGAGACTCAACCCGCCAGATTCAAATCGCAGGATAGGACACGTGTATCGCCGTCCAACAGCCGCGCCCAATTTCTGACCGCGACACAAAGAAAAGCAAGAAATCCTCACAAACCATCCAAGGCGGATTGCGAAGCAAGCCAACGAGACCGTGCTTATGTTAAAAATGATTAACGTTGTGAAAAGTTCTTGGTTATGGATTGAACCTTATAAGATAGGTTGGTACACTGATCATATCACATTACATATTGGGGAGGATGCACATGGCTATACCCGTTATCATGCCCCGGCAAGGTCAATCCGTGGAAAGCTGTATCATCACAAAGTGGCACAAGCAGCCGGGCGATTCAGTCGCCGTCGGCGACATTTTGTTCTCGTATGAGACCGACAAGGCCGCCTTTGACGAAGAATCAAAGGTCAATGGCACATTGCTCGGTCTTTTCTTTCAGGAGGGCGATGATGTGCCCTGCCTGTTGAATGTTTGCGCCATCGGTGCGCCCGGTGAAAGCTTTTCTGATCTGGATCCGAATGCCGGCGCTGCACCTGCCGAGGAGAAGCCCGTTCAGGCCGAAGCTGCCCCGCAGCAAGCCGCTGCACCGATCGCCGCACCCGCTGTCACGGCTGCGCCGATTGATGGCCAGATGAAAATCTCGCCCCGCGCCAAGCAGATGGCCGAGACGCGCCATGCTGATCTGAGCCGCGCACAGGCCACCGGCCCCGACGGCCGCGTAATCGCGCGCGATGTGCAAGCGCTGCTGGATCAGGGGCTCATCTCCACCCCCGCCGCATCCATTGGCAATGCGGGCGGCATCGCGGGCACAGGTCTGGGCGGCCGCGTGACGCTCAATGATCTGAACCAGCCCACGGCATCCATGCCCGCCGCGCCCATCGACGTGCAGCATGTGGATTCGTATGAAGAGCCGCTTTCAAACATGCGCAAAGTGATCGCCAAGGCCATGACGCAATCGCTCAATAACATGGCGCAGCTCACCCACAACCTGAGCTTTGACACCACGCAGATCCAGGCCGTGCGCAAGCAGTTCAAGGAGCAGGGTGCCGCCTTCGGCATGGAAAAGATCACGCTGAACGACATCATTCTGTTCGCCGTATCGCGCACGCTGATGATGCCAGAGCATCGTGCGCTGAACGCAAACCTGCTGGGCGACACGATGAAATATTTCAATGCCGTCAACCTGGGTCTTGCGGTGGATACCGAGCGTGGGCTGATAGTACCGGTGCTGTTTGGCGCGGACAAGATGAGCCTGCTCGAGCTGAGCAACGAATCCAAGCGCCTCGCAAAAGAATGCCAGAGCGGCAAGATCAACCCAGACTATCTCAGCGGCGGCAGCTTCACGGTGTCCAATCTGGGCAGCCTGGGGATCGAGACCTTCACCCCCGTGATCAATCCTCCGCAGACGGGCATCCTGGGCGTGAACACAATCACCACAAAGATCAAGATGGTCGGTGGTGAGATCGTGCCCTATCCCAGCATGAGCCTGTCGCTCACCTACGATCATCGCGCACTGGATGGCGCACCCGCCTCCCGTTTCCTGCGCGATCTGGGGAGCAATTTGGAAAACTTCACGCTGCTGTTGGCGAAAGGTTAGGTGGAACCAATGCAAATTTATGATTTGATCATCATCGGCGGCGGTCCTGCCGGTTATCTGGCGGCGGAGCGCGCCACACATGGCGGGCTGAGCACGCTCTTGTTTGAGATGAAATCGCTGGGCGGCGTGTGTTTGAATGAGGGATGCATCCCCTCCAAGGCGCTGCTGCATTCCGCGAAAGTGTTTGAATATGCCACGCACGGCGACAAGTTTGGCGTGCATGTGGAGAACGCCACGCTCAACCATGCCGAGGTCGTGAAACGGCGCGGCAAGGTGGTTCGCACGCTGGTTGCCGGCGTGGGTGCCAAGATGAAGGGCGCGGGCGTGACGGTCGTAAAACAGCGCGCCAGCATCACGGGACGCACGGCGGATGGTTTCCAAGTATCTGCCGATGGCACCGATTATATCGGCAAGCGCCTCCTGATCGCCAGTGGCTCCTCCCCCGTTGTTCCGCCCATCCCCGGGCTGAAGGATGCGCTGGAAGCGGGTTTCGCGCTGACCAATCGCGAGGTGCTGGAACTGCCCGAGGTGCCAAAGGAGTTCGTCATCATCGGCGGCGGCGTGATCGGGCTTGAGATGGCCGCCTACTACAACACGGCGGGCGCACATGTGACGGTGGTCGAGATGCTCGATCACATCGCAGGCCCGACCGATCGCGAGATCAGCGACCTGCTGCTCAAGGAATATCAGAAAAAGGGCGTGACATTCCTGCTGGGCACCAAGGTGACCGCACTTGGCACGGACAAAGTGCTGTGCGAAGCGGACGGCAAACCGCTCGAGCTGCCCGCAGACAAGGTGCTCCTGTCCATCGGGCGCCGCGCCAACACGCAGGATCTGGGGCTTGAGACCATCGGCGTGGAGGTCACACGCCAGGGCATCCCGACCGACGCGCAGGGCCGCACCAACGTGGAAAATGTGTATGCCGCGGGCGACGTGAACGGCATCTACATGCTGGCACACACCGCCTATCGTGAGAGCGAAGTGGCCATCAACACCATGTTAGGCAAGCGCGACAACATGCGCTATTGCGCCAATCCTGCCGTGATCTATACCAAGCCGGAGGTGGCTTCGGTGGGCATGACGGAGGAGGAAGCGAACGCGCAGCAGATCCCCTACGAGGTCAAGAAGCTGTCCATGCGCTATGCGGGTCGGTTCGTGGCCGAGACGGAGGGTGAGGACGGGCTGTGCAAGGTGCTGGTGCATTCTGTGCACAGAAACGTGATCGGCGTGCACATGATCGGCAGCTATGCCTCCGAGATCATCTGGGGCGCAGCGGCCATGATTGAGCAGGAGCTGCGCGTTGAGGATGCCAAGCAGATCATCTTCCCCCATCCCACCGTGAGCGAAATCATCCGCGAGGTCATCTGGGAATTCGAGGACTGATATCCCCCTACAATATAGATATAGGAGTGAATGACGATGCCTAAATCTCAATTCATCGATCCGGCAGCCATGCGCAAGAGCGGCAAGGTGCACTTTACCGACATCAAGATCAACGAATACCAAAAGAGCGTCAAGGACGAGCAGAAGCGCTATAGCAAGGATCAGTTCAAGACCATCTATCGCGATATGCTGGTGCTGCGCGAATTTGAAACCATGCTGAACCTGATCAAGACCACCGGCGAATACAGCGCCATCCCCTACAACCATCCGGGTCCTGCGCATCTGTCGCTGGGTCAGGAGGCGAGCGCGGTTGGTCAGGCGTTCCATCTGTCGGTGGATGACTACATCTTCGGCTCCCACAGAAGCCATGGCGAGATTCTGGCCAAGGGTCTGAGCGCGATTGAGAAGCTGCCCGACGATCAGCTGATGCAGATCATGAAGGACTTCTTCGATGGCGATATCCTGCATGTCGTGGAGAATGGCAAGCATGCCTCCGTCAAGGATCTGGCGATCGATTTCCTGCTGTATGGCGCGATGGCCGAGATCTTCGCGCGCTATAACGGCTTCAATCGCGGGCTAGGTGGATCGATGCACACGTTCTTCACCCCGTTTGGCATCTATCCAAACAATGCGCTGGTGGGCGGCTCTGCCGATATCGCTGCGGGCGCAGCGCTCTATAAGAAGGTCAACCGCAAGCCAGGCATCGTGGTGGCGAACATCGGCGATGGCAGCCTGGGCTGCGGCCCGGTGCTGGAGGCGCTCAACTTCGCGGGCATGGGTCAGTTCACCCAGCTGTGGGAGGGCGACATGCGCGGCGGGTTGCCGGTGCTGTTCAACATCTTCAACAACCAATACGGCATGGGCGGCCAGACCAACGGCGAGACCATGGCCTATGATGTGCTGGCGCGGCTGGGTGCGGGCTTTGCGCCCAACCAGATGCACGCCGAGCGCGTGGACGGCTACAATCCGCTGGCCGTGATCGATGCGATCGAGCGCAAAAAGAAGCTGCTGCTAAACGGCGAGGGTCCCGTGTTGCTGGACGTGCTCACCTACCGCACCACCGGACACAGCCCGTCCGATTCATCCAGCTATCGCACCAAGGAAGAGATCCAGGCCTGGACGGATGCTGATCCGATCATCGCCTATAGAAAGCAGCTGGTCTCGGCCAAAGTGGCCACCGAGAAGGAATGCGATCAGATCGTGGAATCGGTCAAGCAGTCCATCCTGCGCAATTTCAAACTGTCCATCGATGACAACATTTCCCCGCGCATGGATCTCGCGAAGAACCCTGACGCGATCTCCGGCATGATGTTCTCAAACGGCCACGTGGAATCGTTCGCGGACGAGGGCGTTGTGGGCGATACCCTGCTGCCCCGCGGCGAGGATCCGCGCTCCAAGGCCATTGCAAACAAAGAGCGCTTCTACATGAAGGACGGCAAGCCCGTCAGCAAGAACAAGCTGTATCAGCTGCGCGATGGCCTGTTCGAGGCGATCATCGATCGATTCTATAAGGATCCGACGCTCGTCAGCTATGGCGAGGATGTGCGCGATTGGGGTGGCGCGTTCGCGGTGTATCGCGGATTGACTGAGACGCTCCCCTATCACAGATTGTTCAACGCGCCCATCTCCGAGGGTGCGATTGTGGGCAGCGGCGTTGGCTACGCGATGGCGGGCGGACGCGCACTGGTAGAGCTGATGTACTGCGATTTCCTGGGTCGCGCGGGCGACGAGGTGTTCAACCAGATGAGCAAATGGCAGGCCATGTCTGCTGATGTGATCAAGATGCCGCTGGTGCTGCGCGTGTCGGTCGGCAGCAAGTACGGCGCACAGCATAGCCAGGATTGGTCGGCGCTGGTCAGCCACATCCCGGGGCTCAAGGTGGCCTTCCCCGCCACACCCTATGACGCGAAGGGTCTCATGGCCGCGTCTCTTGCAGGCACCGATCCGGTGGTGTTCTTTGAGAGCCAGAGGATCTATGATATCGGCGAGCAGTTCCATCAGGCGGGCGTGCCGGCAGACTATTATGAGATCCCGTTCGGCCAGGCGGACATCAAGCGCAGCGGTTCGGACATCACGATCCTGTCGTTCGGTGCGGTGCTCTATCGCGTCATGAAGGCGGCGGATACGCTCAGCGAAACCTACGGCATGAGTGCCGAGGTGATCGATGCGCGCACGCTGGTGCCGTTTGATTATGAGTGCGTGATCGAATCGGTGAAGAAGACAGGCCGACTGGTGATCGTGACGGACGCGTGCGAGCGCGGTAGCTTCGCGAGCGAGGTGGCCAGGAACATCACCGAGATGGCATTTGACGAACTGGACGCGCCGCCCGTGGTGGTGGCCGCCAAGAACTGGATCACCCCCGCGCATGAGCTGGAGGACGCGTTCTTCCCGCAGCCCGAATGGGTGCTGGATGCGATCGATGCCAAGATCGTGCCGCTGCCCGGGTATGTCAGAACCACCAACCAGGCCATCCGCGAGAAGCTCAGAACCGAAAAGATGGGAACCTAACGGTCTCGTCAAAGCGCTAGAAGCTGGAGGGTTCACACCCTCCAGACCTCCCACTGGGTCGGTTGGCTTGACTCTCGCATTCGAGCATCTGGCCATGCTGGAGGGTTCACACCCTCCAGACCTCCCAAAAGAGA
>JAJDGF010000042.1 GCA_030265545.1 Eubacteriales bacterium OttesenSCG-928-N13 | reverse complement strand
GCATCATCGCGCATTTGAGATACTGCGTCTCGGGGGAGGCGGGCAGGATCGGATGATCCAGCGCTTGCGTGCGGTATTCGATCATGCGCACCTTGCGCTTGGCATCGCGCGCGGCCTGATTGATCATGGAGATAAATGCCTGCGAATCCACATGCTGCGAGCAGGAGCAGCTGACGAGGAACCCGCCATCATGCACCAATTTCAACCCGCGCAGGTTGATCTCTTTATAGCCGCGCAGCGCGCCGGGCACCGCCGAGCGGGTCTTGGTGAACGCGGGCGGATCCAGGATCACCAGATCGAATTTCTCCTTGGCATCGGTCAGCTGGCGCAGGTGGTCAAAGCAATTGTGCGCCTCAAAGCTGACATTATCCAGTCGATTCAGCTGCGCATTTTCTCGCGCCACGACCAGCGCCTCCTCAGAAATGTCCACGCCCAGCACATCGCGTGCGCCGTATTTCGCAGCATGCAATGAAAACGAGCCGTTATGGCAGAAGCAGTCCAGCACCCGAGCGTCCTCGCACATGCGAGCGATCGCGGCGCGGTTCTGCTTTTGATCCAGGAAGAACCCGGTCTTCTGCCCGTTCTTCACATCCACCATGAAGCGGATGCCGTTTTCTGTCATCTCCACCCGATCGGGCACCTCGCCATACAGTACGCCGGTCAGCTGCTCCATGCCCTCCAGCCGCCGCACGGGCACATCGTCCCGCTCGTAGATGCCGCGTGGATTGAGCAGCTCGACGAGGATCTGCACGATGTCGTCCTTCCAGCGCTCGAGTCCCAATGACAGCGACTGCATCACCAGCACATCGCCGAACTTGTCCACCACCAGCGCGGGCAGGAAGTCAGATTCAGCAAAGATCAATCGGCAGCTGTCAATGTCGCAAAACTGCTTGCGATAGGCGATCGCCGTTTCGATCCGTCGCCGAAAAAACGCTGCATCGATCGGCTCGTCATGCTGGGTCAGCATGCGTAGCGTGATTTGGGAATTCGGGTTATAAAACGCGCGTCCAAGGAACGTGCCCGCAGCGGAGCGCACCTCCACCACATCGCCCGGCTGAGGATCGCCCTCGATCCGCTCCACATCCGAACGAAACACCCACGGATGGCCCGATCGCACGCGCGAATCACGCGTCTTTTTGATGTATGTTCTTGACATGATTCTGCCTTTCTATCCTGGGATATGTTATCGAACCAGCGAGCGACACTCCAGATAATAGCGCTTGTCCTGCGCCTCGCCCATGGAGAATGTCTTTCTGGGCAGCGGGCCGCCCTTGCGCACCGATTCGAACAATGAGCCCTTGTCAATCGCCTTCAAACGGATGCAGCATGCGCCCTGTTCGGTCAGGGTTTCGAGCGCCTGCTCGCCATGGATGTAGTCGATTGAGGCGCTCGGATGCGCTTCGAGCCACTCATCCAGAAACGGCTGCAGGATTGCCACCGGCAGCGGATTGATGGAGTTCTGGATGCACACCGGCGCATCCAGCAGATACATCTCGGCATGATCCTCATCGCAAGCGGAGATGGACATGCCGTTTTTGCGGCACCACATCACCATGTCGTGGGACAGCTGCGCGCTGTCCGCGCCGAAGATCGCGCGATGGATCGGCTCAAACTGCAGCGATGGATCGTGCAGGTTGACCACCTCGCACAGCGCATAGCGCGCCGGATGCTCCTCCCGATCCTGCTCGGTCAGTTCGTTTTTCATATCCAGCCAGCACTGGCGCGCGGTGGCTAGGCTGTGGTTGCCGTCGCCCACCGCGAACAGCAGCCCGCCCGATTTGTCGTATAGGTCAGAGAGCGCCTTTTGCACCTTGCCTTGCGCATGGCTGTCCAGCAGCCAGCCGCGGATGTGCCCGCCGCGCATCATCAGATCAAAATCGTACAGGGATTGCAGCTGCTCGCGCGCCTCATAGATCGGCTCAATCAGGCTTCGGTTCGGGTCATCCACCAGCAGCATAATGTGTGGCGATTCGAGCGGCGCACCCTTGCGGATCTTCACGCGGGGCGGGATGCGCTCCACGATGGTCTGCTCGGTGGCGCGGATTGGCGATTTGGAGTCGGGCGAAAAGTCATACTTTTCGAGATCCACCGCCATCACCAGTCCCAGTCGATTGCCGCAGCTGGTCTGGCGCTCCACCAGCACGAAGCCGGTACCCACGCGCCCCAGCACATGGCTCCTATAATCCTGCATGGCTTCGCGAATTCGATCGATCCGCTGATCCCCCTCGGACAGATAGCACTCCGGATAGATGATGTTCAGCGTGGACGGTTCATCTCCCACCTGCTGCGTTACCTCTTGCCAATATTCCGGTTCTGAGGTAAACTGGTCGCAGGCGACCACCGCCCACTTGTCCAGCGCATTGGGCGCCTTAGGCAGCAATATGGGCGTGGGCATCACACCGAGTTTGATAAAATCATACATATGCTCGATATCTCCTTGCGATGTATCTTTCATATTGTAACATATCTATGACAAATTGTCACGGAATTCTGCGAAGATTTGTCATAAAGTTGGAGGTTTCTGCATTGGAACAGGGCGCAAGCGGTGTCAGACTGAACAAATTCCTGGCGGATAGCGGCTTTTGCTCGCGTCGGGAGGCCGATCGATTGATCACGGACGGGCGCGTCACGATCGATGGCCGCATCGGCGTGCTGGGGGACAAGGTACAAGCGGGCAGCGATGTGCGCGTGGACGGGCAGCGCCTCAGCGGCGAATCGGAAAAGATCTATATCGCGCTGAACAAGCCGCTCGGGATCGTTTGCACGGCGGACGCGCGCGAGCCGATGAACGTGATTGATTACGTGCGCCACCCGCAGCGCATCTTTCCGATCGGACGGCTGGACAAGGACTCCACCGGGCTGCTGCTGCTGACCAGCGATGGCGGGATCGTGAACCGCATGCTGCGCGCGGCCGGGCATCACGAAAAGGAATATATCGTGTCGGTGGACAGGCGATTGACGCCCCAGTTTTTGGAAAAGATGGCGGCAGGTGTGCCGATCCTGGACACCGTCACGCTGCCCTGCAAGATCGAGCGCATATCCGATTTCAGTTTTCGATTGACCTTGACACAAGGCCTGAATCGCCAGATCCGCCGCATGTGCATGGTGCTGGGCTACAATGTGGTCACGCTCAAACGCGTTCGGATCATGAATATACAGCTGGGCACACTGGAACCAGGGCACTGGCGCGATCTGACAGAGTCGGAACTGAGCGCATTGTTTTCGATGTTGTCAGATGAATCCTAAAATGTCAATTGATGTTCAATCGCTGAAATCCAATCAATTAAGGCATTCATCAGACCTATGTTAACACGCTCTTTTCATCGTGTGCTTGCTTGATCGCGCGGGATGCGGTATAATGAACAGAGTGCGCGTTGGCGCATGGATGATTTTGGGGGACGCCGAATTCATTCGGCGTGGGTGAATACATGAGTGAAATTCTGTGCATACAGGGCGGAGCCAGGTTGTGTGGCGAGGTATCGGTGAGCGGCGGAAAAAATGCCGCCGTGGCGATCATTCCGGCCGCGTTGCTTGCAAATTCTCCCTGTACCATCGAAAACTTGCCCGACATTGAGGACGTTCGCGTGCTGATCGAAATGCTCGAATATTTGGGCGCGGAGATCACCTTCACGGACGGCACGATGTGCGTGGACCCGACCAAGGTAGACAAATACAAGGCGCCGTATGAGCTGTCCAGGCGCATGCGCGCATCCTATTATCTGGCGCCGGTGCTGCTGGGGCTGTTTTCGCGCGCCGAGGTGCCGCTGCCGGGTGGCTGCGACATCGGTGCCAGGCCGATCGACCAGACCATCAAGGGCATGACCACGCTGGGTGCCGATGTGCGCATTGAGCGGGGCAGCATGGTGGTTTCGACCGATGGGATGTATGGCGCGGAGGTCTATCTGGATCTGCCCAGCGTGGGCGCCACGGTGAATACCGTGCTGACTGCGGTCACCGCGCGCGGCAATACCACCATCAACAACGCGGCCAAGGAGCCGCATATCGTGGATCTGGCCAACTTCCTGAACAGCATGGGCGCGCGCATCAAGGGTGCGGGCACGGACGTGATCCGCGTGGCGGGTGGACGCGAGCTGCATGGCTCCACCTACGCCGTCATCCCCGATCAGATCGAAACGGGCACGTTGATGATCGCGGCGGCCGCCACCGGTGGCGATGTGCTGATCACTGGCGCGATCCCTACCCATATGGAGGCGCTGTCCGCCAAATTGCTTGAAATGGGTGTGTATGTGTCTGATGACGATGACCGCATCCACATCCGAAGCGATGGAAACCTGCGTGCCGTGAACGTGAAAACCCAGGTATATCCCGGATTCCCCACCGATCTGCAGCAGCCGATCACCTCGCTGCTCACGATCGCGAACGGCTCCAGCATGGTCACCGAGACCATCTATGAAGCGCGCTTCAAGTATGTGGAGGAGCTTCGCCGCCTGGGTGCAAGCATCCGCGTGATTGATCATACCGCCATCGTGGAGGGCGTGGACAGGCTGATCGGTGCGCCGGTCACCGCCACCGACCTGCGCGCGGGCGCATCCATGATCATCGCCGGGCTGATTGCCGATGGCGTGACCGAGGTCTCCGGCCTCAATTACATCCTGCGCGGCTATGAGGACATCGATCGCAAGCTGCGTTCGCTGGGCGCGAAGGTGGAGCGGGTCGTCTCCGATCGGGTGCTGATGTATTAATGGGCTGCGTCACCTATATCTTGCGATAGGACGGCTGCTTAATCTGTCCTGCCGCGTCGTGATCCGATTGACGCACCTCCGGTGCACTTGCATTCAGACTCCTTGACAGACGACAATATCTCTCGTCTGAACCCTCAATCGCAATACGGTCAGGACACGAGTCTTTCTCTGATTGACCATATATGGCTCGATGCATTTCGAGCCATTTTTATGTCCATGGGTTGATAAACCCATAGAAATACTTGCATATCGAATATTTTACACAAAATGACGCGTTCAAGGGCTTGCGTTTTGGCACGGGATTGGGTACACTAGTCATTGACGATTAGCACTCGATCATCATGAGTGCTAACAATATGAACACCGAGTTTGAGGAGGAAGAATCATGAAGATCAAACCATTGGGCGATCGCGTTGTGATCAAGAATCTGGAAGCAGAGGAGACCACCAAGGGCGGGATCCTGCTGACCAATTCGGCCAAAGAGAAGCCGCAGATGGCGGAAGTGCTGCACGTGGGCCCGGGCGGCAACGTGGACGGCAAAGAGATCAAGATGCAGGTGAAAGAGGGCCAGAAGGTCATCTATTCCAAGTATGCGGGCACCGAAGTCAAGCTGGACGGCCAGGAATACATCATCGTTCGCCAGAGCGACATCCTGGCGGTCGTCGAATAATTATTACGGCATAATATAGGGAGGAAATCATCATGGCAAAGCAACTGATTTACGGCGAAGAGGCTCGCCGCGCATTGGAGAAGGGTATCAACGCCCTGGCAGATACCGTCAAGATCACCTTGGGCCCCAAGGGCCGCAACGTGGTGCTGGATAAGAAATTCGGTGCGCCGCTGATCACCAACGATGGCGTGACCATCGCCAAGGAGATCGAGCTGGAGGACGCGTTTGAGAATATGGGCGCGCAGCTGGTGAAGGAAGTCGCCACCAAGACCAACGATGTGGCCGGCGACGGCACCACCACCGCCACGTTGCTCGCGCAGGCCATCATCCGCGAAGGCCTGAAGAACGTGGCTGCGGGCGCGAACCCGATGGTGCTGCGTCGCGGCATCGAGAAGGCAACTGCGGCGGCCGTTGAGGCGCTGACCAGCTTCTCGAAGCCCGTCGCCAGCAAAAAGGACATCACCCAGGTGGCCACCGTGTCATCCGGCGATGAGGAGATCGGCGCGCTGATCGCCGATGCCATGGAAAAAGTGGGCAACGACGGCGTTATCACCGTCGAGGAATCCAAGACCCTCAAGACCGAGCTGAAGCTGGTCGAGGGCATGCAGTTTGATCGCGGCTATGCCTCCGCCTACATGGTCACCAACACCGAGAAGATGGTGGCTGAGATGGAGAGCCCGCTGATCCTGATCACCGATAAGAAGATCTCCAACATCCAGGAGATCCTGCCGCTGCTGGAGCAGGTTGTGCAGGCCGGCAAGAAGCTGCTGATCATCGCCGAGGACATCGAGGGCGAGGCGCTGGCCACCCTGATCCTGAACAAGCTGCGCGGCACGTTCAACTGCGTCGCCGTGAAGGCGCCCGGGTTCGGCGATCGCCGCAAGGCCATGCTGCAGGACATCGCGATCCTGACCGGCGGCCAGGTCATCACCGAGGAGCTGGGGCTGGAGCTGAAGGAAGCCACGATCGACATGCTGGGCAGCGCCCGCATGGTTACCGTGGACAAGGAGAACACCATCATCGTCGAAGGTTCGGGCGATGCGTCTGAGATCAAGGCACGCGTTGCGAGCATCCGCGCCCAGATCGATGATACCACCAGCGATTACGACAAAGAGAAGCTGCAGGAGCGCCTGGCCAAGCTGGCCGGCGGCGTTGCGGTGATCAATGTGGGCGCCGCGACCGAGATCGAGATGAAGGAGCGCAAGCTTCGCATCGAGGACGCGCTGGCCGCGACCCGTGCCGCCGTGGAAGAGGGCATCGTGCCGGGCGGCGGAACCACGCTGATCTCTGCCTCCAAGCAGGTGGAATCGCTGATCGAGGATTGCCAGGGCGATGTCAAGACGGGCGTTCAGATCGTGCTGCGTGCGCTGGAAGAGCCGGTTCGCCAGATCGCGACCAATGCGGGCGTCGAGGGCTCCATCGTCGTGGAGAAGATCCGCGCCAAGAACCAGCTGGGCTTCGGCTATGACGCCGCCAAGGACGACTATGCCGATATGTCCGATCGTGGCATCATCGACCCGACCAAGGTGGTTCGCTCTGCGCTGCAGAACGCCGCCAGCGTCGCGGCCACCGTGTTGACCACCGAATCGCTGGTCACCGACCTGCCCGACCTGAACCCGCCGGCAGCCATGCCGCAGGGCGGTGGAATGGGCGGCATGTATTAAAAAATTGGGCGGGGCGCACGACCGCTCAACGCCCATCTGATACGATCTATTCGCGCCAGGCTGTGTTGCTTCCCCTTGAAATACCTCCAGTATTCCATCGGGAAAGCGCCTTGCCTGGCGCGAATATTTCGCACCATCTGAGCATTTCGGATCATGCGTCCCGCCCTCTCGCTCGCCCTGGGCAATGGGTGTTTTGGGGATGAGGGACGTGAAAGCTTTGGGAAAGCGCCTTGCCTGGCGCGAATATTTCGCACCATCTGAGCATTTCGGATCATGCGTCCCGTCCAAATACCCGCCTTGGGCAATGGGTGTTTTGGAGACGGGGGGACGTGAAAGCTTTGGGAAAGCGCCTTGCCTGGCGCGAACATTTCGCACCATCTGGACATTTCGGATCATGCGTCCCGCCCTCTCGCCCGCCCTGGGCAATGGGTGTTTTGAGGATGGGGGACGTAAAGGCTTTGGGAAAGCGCCTTGCCTGGCGCGAATATTTCGCACCATCTGAGCATTTCGGATCGTGCGTCCCGCCCAAGCGCCTGCTTGGGCATTGAGTGTTTTTGGGGCTTGGGAATAGAGAACGTCGGATACGATACGTTATAGCACTACGAATCTGAGATTTGTGGTGCGTTTATTTATAAGTCGATGAGGCATGTTGACGTTGCCTGCATCAGGGATTATAATGATAATGGGAGTATTTTGGAAGTGGGATAATGATATGGCATATAAGGTGATCGCGATCAACGGGAGTCCGCGGATTGGGGCTTCCAACACGCGTCGTGCGATGGACATCGTATCGGAACAGCTTGCGGCGCAGGGCATCCAGGTGGAGCATATACAGATCGGCAACATGCGGCTATGGGGCTGTCAGGCGTGCGGTGGCTGTCAAAAGCGGAAAGACGGGCATTGCGCCTATGATGATGGATTGAATGTGATTTTGGACAAGATATGGGAAGCGGACGGGCTTCTGATCGGCTCGCCTACCTATTACGGCGGCATGACCGCGCAGACCAAGGCGTTCATCGATCGCTGCGGCTATGTCTCGGGCGCGAATGGTCACCTGCTCAAGGGCAAGATTGGCGCCGCCGTGGCCATTCATCGGCGTGCGGGCGCCAACACCACCTATGCAGGGATCCAGTATCTATTCGGCATATCCGAAATGCCCATCGCCACATCCAGCTATTGGAACATGGGCGTGGCGCGAGATCTGGGCACGATGGATCAGGACGCAGAGGGCATCCAGATCTTCACCACGCTGGGGCAGAACATGGCCGAGATGATTCAAAAGCTCAGGGCGTAACACAGATGGAAGGGACCATTGCACAGATGAAAATCGTAGTGATAGACGGACAGGGTGGCGGCGTGGGCAAGGCGCTTGTGGCGGAGCTCAAGCGGCGCATGCCCAATCAGCGCGTGCTGTGCGTGGGCACGAACGCGATGGCCACGCTGGCCATGATCAAGGCTGGCGCGGATGCGGGCGCGACGGGGGAGAACGCGGCGATTGTGAATGTGGCCTCTGCCGATCTGATCCTGGGGCCGATCGGGATCGTGCTGTCCAATGCCATGATGGGCGAACTGACGCCCGCGATCGCCGATGCAGTCGGGCGCAGCGAGGGTACCAAGCTGCTGATCCCTGTGGGCAAGTGCCATGTGAAGGTGGCGGGCGCATGCGACATCCCGCTGAACACCGCCATCGAAGAGGCGGTCAATATGGCGCAGGCGCATATCGAAGAAAGGGAACACAACTGACGCATGAAACAATGGCTGAAACGCAACATCGGGCCGGTGTATGTGGTGATATTGACGGCCGTGCTGGCAATATGGCTGCTCAACAGTGATGAGCTGCCCGAGATGATTCGCACGCTTGGCCAGCTGGAGGTCAAATGGGTCTGGATCGCGTTTGGTTGCATCATGGGATATCTGCTGATGCGCGCGGGCACGCTCCATTTTTATCTGCATAGCAGGGGCTGCGCGCCCAAATTCTATGACACATTGATGGTCTCGGGCATCGGGCAATTCTATTCGGCGATCACACCCTCCGCCAGCGGCGGCCAGCCCATGCAGGTGCTGGCAATGCATCATCGCGGCATCCCGGTCAGCATCGCCACGGCGGCGGTATCGATCAAATTCGTGGGGTTCCAGCTGGCGTTCTTGCTGACGGGCGGCGCACTGTGGGCGACCCATGTGCATCTGGTGAGCGATCAACTGGGACCGGTGCGCTGGCTGGTTGTGCTGGGGTACCTGGTCAATTCGCTGCTGATCTTCGCGGTGCTGATGGCGATGGTCAATCGCAGCATCATTGACAGGCTGGTGGATTGGGCGATCCGCATGGGCGCCAAGTTCCATCTGATCCGCGATCAGGAAAAGGCGCGCGGCAAGGCGGAGCACCTGCTGGATGAATATCGCCAGAGTTTGCTGACGCTCAAGAATCGACCGATGGATGCAGTGGTCATCTTCCTGATGTCGCTGGCGCAGGTGCTGCTGCTGATGGTGGTGGTGGTCTGCCTGTATCACGCGTTTCGGCTGAGCGGGGTGGACGATTTGTCGCTGCTGACGCTGCAATTTCTGCTGTTCATTACGGCGGCGTTTGTGCCACTGCCGGGTGCGGCGGGCGCGCAGGAGGGCGGGTTTTTCCTGTTCTTTCGCGATTTGATCCCGCAGGCGCAGATCGTGACGCTGATGTTCTGCTGGCGGTTCTTTACGTATTATTTGCTGCTGATTGTGGGGCTGATCGCGGTCATTTCGGACGCGGTCATTCGCAAGGTTCGCAGGTGGCGGGACGGAGGCGATCCAAATGATTGAGGCATTGACCAGCGTGAAAAACCCGCTGGTGCAGCGCATGCGCACGCTGAAGAGCGCCAAGGGGCGCGAGGCCGAGGGGCAGATGCTCATCGACGGCGAGAAGATGATCCGCGAGGCGCTGGGCGCGGGGCTCGTGCCGGGGGATGTGCTGATCGATGAGGGGATATTGGCGCAGCTGAATGATCTGATAAAGATGCTGGAGACGGCGGGCGCGAAGCTGTATCAGGTGCCCTATCGGATCCTGGAGGCGGTTTCGGACACTGTCACGCCCAGTGGCGTGTGTGCGTCATTCACGCCGCCCAAAAAGCTGGATCTGAGCCAGCCACCCGCGCGGATTGTGGCGCTGGATGGCGTGCAGGATCCAGGCAATGCGGGCACGATCTGGCGCACGGCGGATGCCGCAGGGTTCGGCGGGATGCTGCTGGGCGCGGGCAGCGCCGAGCCCACAAATCCCAAGGTGGTGCGCGCCACGATGGGCTCCTGCTTTCGACTGCCCGCCCAAAAGGTGCCCGATCTGGCGCAGGCGCTCGCGCAGCTCAAGGCGGATGGGTATCAAATTGTGGCCACGTCGCTTGATGGGCAGGATATCTATCAACGCGATGCGCTGGGGGAGAAGATCGTACTGGTGATCGGCAGCGAGGCGCACGGTATCCGCGCGGATGTGCTGGCGTTGTCGGACGTGCGATTGAAGCTACCGATGCGTGGCGGCGCGGAATCGCTCAATGCAGCGGTGGCAGCTGGGATCATATTGTATGAATTGACAAGGGGGATATGAGCATGGCGGACGTAACGCTGGGCATGGTGCTGGAGGCCAGGGAGCGGCTCAAATCGATCGTGCGGCATACCGATCTGGTGCCCAGCAGGATATTGAGCATCCCGGGCAAGCGCGAGGTGACGCTCAAGACCGAGTGCTTGCAGCTCACAGGCTCGTTCAAGGTGCGAGGCGCATACAACATGATCTCGCACCTGCCCTTACATCAGCGCGAATCGGGCGTGATCGCGGCATCGGCTGGCAACCACGCGCAGGGCGTGGCGCTGGCGGCGCAGGCGTTTCACATCAACAGCACCATCGTAATGCCGGAGGGCGCGCCACTGGCCAAGATCGCCGCCACGCGCGATTTGGGTGCGGAGGTGGTGCTGCACGGATTGTCTTTTGATGATGCGATGGAGCGCGCGCGCCAGATCCAGATGGAGACGGGCGCCACATTCGTGCATGCGTTCAATGACCCGCTGGTCGTGGCCGGACAGGGCTCGATCGGGCTTGAGATCATGGATGATTCGCTCAATCAGATCGATACCGTGGTGGTGCCTGTGGGCGGCGGCGGCATGATCAGCGGCATTGCCGTGGCGATCAAGGAGCTGCATCCGAACGTGCGCATCATTGGTGTGCAGGCAGCGGGCTGCCCGTCCATGGTGAAATCCATGAAAAAGGGCGAGCCCACCAAGATCAAGAGTGCTGCGACCGTGGCCGATGGCATCGCCGTGAAGGCACCGGGCGATTTGACCTATGCGCTGTGCCAGAAGTATGTGGATCAGGTGGTGACAGTGGACGAGGACGAAATCGCCAACGCGATACTGATGCTGCTTGAGAAATGCAAGATCGTGGCCGAGGGCGCGGGCGCCGTGTCGGTGGCGGCGGTGATGCAGGAGAAGTTTGACACGCGCGGTAAGATCTGCTGCGTGATATCGGGCGGCAACATCGATGTGACCACGCTGCAGCTGATCCTCGATCGCGGTCTGATGAAGGCTGGACGGTTGACCAAGGTGAACACGATGATTCAGGATCGCCCGGGGCGGCTGCATCGGCTGCTGGCGGTGATCTCGGATGCGGGCGCGAATGTGGTGTCCATTCGGCATGATAGAACGAATATGCAGGGCGGGATCGGCCTGGCGATGCTCGAGCTGGTGCTGGAAACGAACCATCAGCAGCATCTGAATGATGTGCTGGTCGCGATGCAGGCGAATGGATACAAAATCTTGTAGGCATCGCCGAAAGGTGTCATCGAGCGGCTGCATACTTGGGGCGCTCAGGCTCACGTTGGGCGCGGCTGTTAGCCGGCGATGCACACGTCATCGCCGGCGGATTGATGCTGGAGGGTTCACGCCCTCCAGACCTCCCGGGGTGGGTTGTCGGCAGTCTGAGATGTTCTTGCCTACGGGGTGAAAAGCTGGAGGGCTCACGCCCTCCAGACCTCCCGGGGTGGGTTGTCGGCAATCTGAGATATTCTTGCCTACGGGGTGAAAAGCTGGAGGGCTCACGCCCTCCAGACCTCCCGAGAGGGGGATGACGTGCTGAACTTCTGGAATGGAAGTTGGGGGGTTAGGGGAGGATTGTGACCTTGGTGCCGAGGGGACAGGTGGCCCAGAGCGGATCCATCTGTTTGTCCTCTATGGCGATGCAGCCCTGTGTCCAATCGCCCTCAGTGCCGCCGCCATGGATCATGATGAATCCACCCAGCGGCGTATCCCAGGGCGGGCGCTTGCCCCGCTGTTGTGCGCTGATGATCTGGCCATACTGCACGTCCGTGATGGCCTTTTCCATCAGTGCCTGCTCGGCATCCCGGATGTTTGGATAGCTTAGACCGAGCGCCAGATGATGGTTGCTCTCTGGGTTTCGGGTGCAGACGTAATACTCGCCCTCCGGGGTCTTGCCGTCCCCCTCGCGCTGCTTGTGCCCGACGGGGCAAAACCCAAGCGCGATGGGGAACACGAGCAGCTGATCCTCATGATGCAGCGTTAGCTCGCGCGCAGATTTTCGAATGATGATATGGGTCATGGTCTCCTCCATTTGCAACAAAGGATGTGTTCACACAGTGAAGCTGACGCCCCTACACAAAGCGATGCTACTCACCGGCATTTACGGCCTGTTTTCAAATATGATCCACCCGATTACGCCAACGCTGATCGAATCGCTGGGACTGCCCAACTACATGTTCGGGCTGCTATTCGCGGCGATGGCGACGGGCACATTCATCACCAGCACATTCTGGGGCCGCATGGCCGACAAGCGAGGGCGGCGGCTGGTGCTGGTGGTTACGTTCCTCGGGTATGCCGTGGCGCAACTGCTGCTCGGCTATGTGCAGGATGCCGTCGCAATGACGCTGGTTCGGTTGGTGGGCGGGCTGTTCACCGGCGGCACAATGGTGTGCATCATGGCGATGGTGATCGATGCCTCCGACGAGAGACACCGTGCCACCCAGCTGATGTATCTGGCGGCGGTGCAGAGCGTGACCGGCTCGCTGGGGTTCTTGTTGGGCGGTGTGCTGGGCACGGTTTCACTGATGCTGGTGTTCTGGGTGCACTTTGCGGGATTGTGCCTGGGCGCAGCGCTCTCGGCCATCTGGGTGCAGGATGCAAAGCCGGGCACGGCCAGCGCAGCTTCTCCCAAGATCAACCTAAGGCTGATGCGTTCCATGCTGCCGCTGAGCGCGATCCTGTTTCTGGTGGGCGTGGCGTTCGCCAACTTCGGCACGTATGGCTTTGACAATGCATTCAATTACTATCTGAAGAACGTGCTCAGCTTTCCGTCCTCGATCAACGGCATCGTGAAGGCGGTGACCGGGCTACTGGGGCTGGCGGCCAACCTGATCGTGAACCCCTGGCTGCTCAAGCGCATGCAGGCCGGCCCGGCGCTGGTGCTGAGCACGGCGCTATGTGCGGCGACGCTGGTACTGGTGGCGCTCATCACGGATGTGCCGCTGTTCCTCGCAGTCAACGTGCTGTTCTATGTGCTGAACGCCATGTACGTGCCTATGCAGCAGGCGTTGGCCGGACAGGACAAGCAGCTGGATCTGGGGTTCATCAGCGGGCTGTATTACAGCATCCGAAGCCTTGGCATGATCGCGGGCAGCCTGACGGCCGGGTTCGTGTACGAGGTAAATGCCAAGCTGCCGTTCGTGCTGGCCGCCGCAGCATTCGCGCTGGCAGCGGCTGCTGCGTGGTTCAGCTATAAGGCGATATCAAAACGAACGACAGAATGAATCGAA
>JAJDGF010000041.1 GCA_030265545.1 Eubacteriales bacterium OttesenSCG-928-N13 | reverse complement strand
AAGCTCATACCATTGACCGATGGCAAGCGTAATGGGAAGACGCGACGAAAAGTGTGCCGGGCGAGGAGGATGTGCATGAACCAACAATCATTGTATCGAGATATTGCCGAGAGGTGCAATGGCGATATCTACATCGGCGTGGTTGGCCCGGTACGCACCGGAAAGTCCACGTTCATCAAGCGATTTATGGAAACGCTTGTATTGCCCAATATGGAAGGTGACGCCAAGCGAGAGCGCGCCACCGACGAGCTGCCCCAAAGCGGTGCAGGCAAGACGATCATGACCACGCAGCCCATATTCGTGCCCAACGAGGCGGTGGAGGTGCAGCTGAACGATCAGACCAAGCTGAAGATGCGGCTGGTGGATTGCGTTGGCTATCTGATCCAGGGCGCGCTGGGGTTAAACGAGGGAGAAAACGCGCGCATGGTCAGAACGCCCTGGTATGACCATGATATTCCATTCGAGTCGGCCGCGGAACTGGGCACGCGCAAGGTCATCAATGAGCATTCTACCTTGGGCGTGGTCGTGACCACGGATGGCAGCATCACGGAGTTCCCTCGCAGCAGCTATGTGGAGGCGGAGGAGCGCGTCGTAAGCGAACTGAAGGCGCTCGGCAAACCCTTTGTCATGTTGCTCAATTCAAGCCGCCCGACCGATTCGGATACGATTGCGCTGCGCGATGCATTGCAGCAGAAGTATGATGTGGCCGTGGTGGCGGAGAATGTGGAAACCATGGGAGAGGAGCAGTTGAATAAGCTGATGGAAAATGTATTGATGGAGTTCCCGCTGAGCGAAGTGGTGATTCAGACCCCGGCATGGGTGAGCGCACTGGGCGCGGATCATCCTGTGTCATTGAGCATATTGAATGCCGCGCTGGAGGCGGGCGAGCAGATGAGCCACATGCGCGATTATGAAAAGCTGGAGCAAGTGTTCGCGCAATCGGAATATGTGCAGAACGTGGATCTGAGCCAGATGGAGATGGATCAGGGCAGCATCCAGTGTAAACTGGGGTTGACGGACGGGCTGTTCTATCAGGTGCTTGGCGAGGCAAGCGGTCAGCAGGTGGAGGGCGAGGAGCATCTGCTCAAGCTAATGGCAGAGCTGGTTAGCGCCAAGCGCGAGTATGATCGCGTGGCGGAGGCGCTCAGATCTGTTCGAGAGACGGGCTATGGTTTGGTGTCGCCCGAGATGTCCGAATTGACGCTGGAGCAGCCGGAGATCGTGCGGCAAGGGAATCGTTTCGGCGTGAAGCTCAAGGCGAGCGCGCCTTCATTGCACATGATTCGGGTGGACATTCAGACCGAGGTCAACCCGATCGTGGGCACCGAGCAGCAATCGGAGGAGCTGGTCAAGTATCTGCTGAGCGAGTTCGAGAACGATCCGGATAGCATCTGGGACAGCAATATGTTCGGCAAATCGCTCAACGAGCTGGTGCGCGAGGGGCTGTCCAACAAGCTGATGCGGATGCCAGATGATGTGCGGATGAAGCTTAAAGAAACGCTTCAACGAATCATCAACGAGGGCTCGGGCGGGATGATTTGCATCCTGCTGTAAATCATGGTATAAGCGAGATCAATCGTAGCCGGTTGATCTCGCTTTGGCATGTTGTCAAGCGTTCTTGGGAGGCTTGTTGGGCGTGAACTTCGCTTCATCCGAAGAGGATTGCAAGGCAAGTCGAGTGGGCTGATCGGTCTCGCTTGCATTTTGGGGACAATTCTTGTATAATTAATCAAGGGAAGAAAATCCCTTTGGGTAAGACATTCAAAGGAGGTTTACCATATGAAACTGATTATCGCAATCGTACAGGATGAGGATGCCTCGCGCTTGGTGAGCAGTCTGATGAACGATGGCTACGGCGTGACCAAGTTGGCGACGACCGGCGGCTTTCTGCGCGCAGGCAACACCACGCTTCTGGTGGGCGTCGATGACGAGAAATTCGATGGTGCAATGGCCGTGATCGAAAAGGTGTGCCATTCGAGAAAACAGGTGGCCACATCGCCCTCGCCGGTCGCGGGCACCACGGGGGTGTACATGCCCTACCCGATCGAGGTCATGGTGGGCGGCGCGACCATATTCGTGATGAATGTGGAGCAGTTCGTCAAGATCTGATGTTCGTGAATACAGCATGCGCTCAGCAGAGCGCGGGAGATCCGCTTGAATTTTGATGATTTTCAAGGATTGGATGCATTGACCCAGCGTTTGCGCGCCGATTTCGGCAGGGGGCAGGGTGTGCATGCCTATCTGTTTGTGGGGCCGCGTGGCACCGGCAAGCGTTCCATGGCGAAGATTTGCGCGCGTGCGTTGAATTGCGTAGGCGCGCAAAAGCCTTGCGATGCTTGCCCTTCTTGTGCGCGCAGCTTGCGCGAGGTGCACCCAGATGAGGTCTGGCTCAAGAAGCAAAACAGCATCGGCGTGGATGACATTCGCGAACTGATTGCGCAGGTCATGATCAAGCCGTTTGAGGGCGGTCGGCGTGCCGTGGTGATCGAGGACGCCCAAAACATGACGCCACAGGCGCAAAATGCGCTGTTGAAAACGCTAGAAAACCCGCCGGATAGCGCGGTATTCATGCTGATCGCCGATTCGATGGCCAAGCTGCTGCCCACCATCGTATCGCGTTGCCGAATCGTTCGGTTTCATGAGGTGGATGAAGCTGCGTTTATGCGCGCAATATCCGGTCAAGAAATAGACGAGGCTCGAAAAAAGCAACTGTTTCTGGTTAGCGGAGGCAGGATTGGCGATGCGATTCAATTGGAAGAGGACAAGCAGTTCTGGCAATTGAAGGATCGCGTGCTGCATGTGCTGGCTCAGATGGATAACGCGGGGGATGCAGGGCTTGCCTCTGCGCAATTGAAGGATGAAAAGGACGATGCGCGCACAGTGCTCGATATCCTGGAGCAGCAGGCCGTATCTCGACTGCGTCAAGATGAGATGGGCACATCAAACGAGAAGCGCATTTCTGGGCAAAGATTGCTTCAGGGCGTGTTGCATGCAAGAGAGCGCGTAAATAGCAACGTCGTGTGGCAAAATGTACTGGAAACACTGTGTATGGATCTGTCGGGCGAATCGCCCGTCGTTTAATATAGGAGGAAACCGAATGGTTACTGTGATTGGTGTCCGCTTCAAAAAGGCGGGCAAGGTGTACTATTTTGATCCGAGTGATGTCTGGCCAAAGCCGGGCGAATATGTGGTGGTGGAGACCGCGCGCGGCGTGGAGATCGGGGAGGTCGTGACGGGCGCGCGTGAAGTGGACGATGAACAGATCGTTGCACCGCTCAAAAAGGTGGTCCGCATGGCCACGCCAGAGGATCTGCAGCGCATGGAATACAACGAACAGCGCGAAAAAGAGGCGTTCCATATCGCGCACAATCGCATCGATCAGCACAATTTGGATATGAAGCTGGTGGATGTGGAATACACATTTGATAATAGCAAATTGATCTTCTATTTCACGGCGAACGGGCGCGTGGATTTCCGCGATCTGGTCAAGGATCTGGCATCCGTGTTCAAGATGCGCATCGAGCTGCGCCAGATCGGCGTGCGCGATGAGGCGAAGATGCTGGGCGGACTGGGCTCCTGCGGGCGGCAGATCTGCTGCGATGCGTTCCTGGGCGATTTTCAGCCCGTTTCGATCAAGATGGCGAAGGAGCAGAACCTTTCGCTGAACCCGACCAAGATATCCGGCCAGTGCGGGCGCTTGATGTGCTGCCTGAAATATGAGCAGAATTATTACGAGACCGCACTCAAGAAGCTGCCCAAGATCGGGCGCGAGTGCGTCACACCGGACGGCGTGGGGCTGATCTCGGACATCAACGTGATCCGCGAGAAGGTACGCGTTCGCATCCGCACACAGGAGGACACCATCGACGTGCGCGAGTATTCGCTGGACGAGGTGAGCAAGCCGTCACACGCGCCGGGCGAACATCCGCAGGGCAGCGGCGAGGCCGCCAAGCAGCGCGCCATCGAAACCAACCGCAGAGCCGCCGCAAGGGCCAGAAAAGAGGCCAAAGAGGCGCAGCCTGAGACATCCAAGATGAAGGAAGCGCGCGAGGCCAAGGAGAAAAAAGAGCAGCATCAGCAGGAGCTGCACGAAAAGCAAAAGCAGCGCCGCTTGCAGAATAAGGGGAAGGGCAAGCAGCTCTCCACCGAGCAATATCTGAGCAACATCAATGATGAAAAACCCACGGAGCAGCGCTCGGAGCGTCGCCCCTCACGCAAGAGTCAGCAGGAGAGGGGTGCAATGAAGAAAGACAAAAAAGTAGACTTCACAGTCGATGTGCCCAAGCCAGATGGTCCCAGCGTGAAGCCGGGCGATCCGATGAATTCCTAAACATAAGCGTTAATTTGATGGTAAAATCAGATTTTCATCAGTTTCTTTGAAAAAAGGCTTGTATAATCACTGAGGACTGTGGTATAATGCAAACTAGCCCAGAATGAGATAACCCCTTGTCAGGACCGTATCCCCTCCGGTGGTGTCCCTAAGATGATAGGACGCAGACCCGATGACAGGACGGAAACCCAAGGAAATCATCAAAGGGCAACATTTTAGGAGGGTTTATCCAATGTTCGAAGACAAGACCTTGACCTGCCGTGAGTGCGGCGCAGAATTCATTTTTACCGCTTCGGAGCAGCAGTTCTATGCCGATAAGGGCTTCCAGAACGAGCCTGGCCGTTGCCCCAACTGCCGTGCGCAGCGTCGTGCCAATGGCGGCGGGTTCAACCGCGGCGCCGATCGCCCGATGTATGATGTGGTTTGCGATGGCTGCGGCCGTCCCACCCAGGTGCCTTTCCAGCCCCGTGGTGATCGCCCCGTCTATTGCCGTGACTGCTTTGATCAGCAGCGCCAGTCGAGCTACTAATCTGTAGTGAAACAAGTAGAGCTTCTTGCCTTCGGGCAGGAAGCTTTTTTTGCGTGTTGCAACACGCCCTCGTCGAACGCCAGAGGCCTTATCCTCGGATGAGAAACGAATGCGGAATACAGCCTGAGATTCTTGCTTACGGGCAAGAATCTTTTTTGCTATGCTGATCTATCTTTTCTTTTGATTGCCGCGCTTATTTAGGCCGAGCGAGACGTTCTTTTCCTTGTTCTCGTTGGTGTTTTGGTTGGCATCGGTGGTGCGCTTCTCCGTATTCTTCTTCATACTCATTCACCTCGCACATTAGTGTGCGAGGTGCGCGGGGAAATTATGCACTATTCATCGAGCGGGGCGGCAGGATTGGTGCCCAGCAGATTGCGGATGTCGCGATAGGCCTGCTTCATGGCCTTGACCTTATCGCTCTTCATGCCTTTTGGGGTCTTGTTCCAATGTGGCATGATGGGCATGGGACGAACCACCCGCCCGCCGTTGATGACCGCACCCGGCCACATATAGAACGGCACATAGCCCGGGTTGATCACCTGGAATTTGCCCGGCTCGGTCTCCTCAATCTCCAGCTCCAATATGATCCCTGCGCACGCGTAGCGATCCACCATCATGCCGACAAAATTTCCTAGCGAATAGGCAACCAACGCGCGATGCTCGCCATCGCTGCTCTTCACGTATTTGATGGGCTGCACCACGTGCGGATGACTGCCAATGATCACATCCACGCCCGCATCCACCATCTTTTTTGTCCATTTCTTCTGCGCTGAATCGATGCCCTGCTCGTATTCGGTGCCCCAATGCGGGAAGGCAAACACCAAATCGGCGCCCGCCTCCCGAAGCGCCTGAACATCCTTTTTGAAATTCGCCTTGCTGAGCAGATTCACGCAGTATTTCAGCGCCTCTTCATCGGTATAGCGCTCCATGCCGTTGGTATGCTCGGTATAGGCCAGCATGCCGATCTGGATGCCGTTCACATCCACGATGCAGGGCGCGGCCTGCTCCTCGGCGCTGCGGCTGGCGCCCACATGATCGAATCCGACCTTTTCAATGTTCGCGATGGTCTTTTCGATGCCCGGATAAAACCGATCCAGGATGTGGTTATTGGCCAAGGTAAGCATATCAAAGCCCGCATCCTTCAATGAATCGAGCAGCGCGGGCGGCGCATTAAACGCGGGGAAACCGGTATAGCCCTTGTTGTTTGCCTTTCCGATGGTGCCCTCCAGGTTGCCAATCGTATAATCCGCCGACGAAAGAGAATCCTTGATGAGCACAAATGCGGTATCGAATGAATAACCCTTTTTTCCTTTGTGTGCGTCCAGCTGGTCCTGATGCATCATGATATCGCCCACGGCGCGGATGGTGGCATGGCGAAGTGGTGCATCGGCCAGTGTGGGGGTGGGGGATGGCGAGGCGGTTGTTTCGGTGAGCACTTGCGGGGTTTGGGTGGGAGGCGGAATAACGGCCTGATCCTGCCCCAAAGGTTGCATCACAAACCAAACCACCAGCAGCGTGGCGATGATCAACAGCGTCGCGATGAGCGCGATCAAATCTCGATTGGCTTTCTTCATATGATACCGATCCTTTTGTTTCGTTGCATCTGTATCGTATCATATGACGATAGATAATGTAAAGTCAGATGCCCCGAAAATGGGAATCTTGACGGTTTTTCACATATGCGGCGCAATTGCGTTTACTTGCCGTGCGAGTTGTGTTAGAATGTGTCTGATGTGCATCACGATGAGGGGGAATTGGGCATGTATGGTGTGCTGGTGAATGCGATTGCGATTGCGGTCGGGGGATTGATCGGGCTGATGCTCCGGGGCGGGATTTCGGATAGGTTTCAGCAGATCATCAATCACGCGCTGGCGCTATGTGTGCTGTTGATCGGGCTGATGGGTGCGATCAAGACGGAGAATCTGATGCTGATGATCGTGTGTACGGTGCTGGGCTCCATCATCGGCGAGGCGCTCAAGATCGAGACGGGACTTGAAAAACTGGGCGGCTATGCGCAGCGCAAGTTCGCCAAGGGTGACAGCACATTCTCGCAGAGCTTCGTGAGTGCAACACTGCTGTTTTGCGTGGGCGCGATGGCGGTGGTTGGATCATTGGAGGCGGGACTGACCGGCAAGGCGGATACACTGCTGGCGAAATCCGCGCTGGACGGCGTGTCCTCGATCATATTCGCATCATCGCTGGGGCCGGGCGTCATCTTTTCCGCGATTCCGCTACTGATCTATCAGGGCGCGATCGCGCTGCTGTCTGGTTCGGCGCAGTCGCTACTGTCCGCGGATGTGATCCGCGAGATGTCGGCGGTGGGCAGCATATTGATCCTGTCACTGGGCATCAACATGCTGAATATGACACCCAAGCGCATCCGCGTGGGCAACATGCTGCCCGCGATGCTGCTGCCGATCGCATACATTCCGCTGATGAACTGGATTGCTTCACTGATGAAATAGGGGGACAACAGCCGTGAAACAAAAGGGTATGATTGCGACCATCCGCTCGTTGACGGGCAATGCGCGCATCTGTATATTGACGGAGCCGCTTTGGGGGATACCATACAATCTGTGCCTTCCGTATGCCTCGCTGTATATGAAGGAGCTGGGCGTGAGCGTGGCGCAGATCGGAATGATTGGCTCGCTGTATTTGCTGATGTCGGCGATTGCCTCGTTCTTGAGCGGCGTGATTACGGACAAATTCGGGCGCAAAAAGACAACGTTCTGGGGAGATGTCATCAGCTGGAGCATTCCGGAACTGCTATGGGCATTCTCGCAAGATGTGAATTGGTTCTTTGTCGCCACGATATTCAACGGGTGCATGCGGGTCACTGGCAATTCGTGGGGGCTGCTGCTGACGGAGGATTCGGACGACGAAACGGTGTTCAAATGCAATCTGCTGGCGCAGCTGATGGGGCTGGTTTCAGTGGTGTTTATGCTGTTTTCGGGCGGTGCGGTGGCGCGGTTCGGGCTGGTGCCCACGATGCGCGTGCTGTATATCGTCGGGTTTATCATGATGACCACCAAATTCTTCGTGCTCAACGCCACGGTGCGCGAGACCAGCGTGGGTCTGCGCCGCATGAAGGAGACCAAGAATCAGAGCATATGGTCCATGCTTTGGGGCTGCAAGGATGTGTATTTGCACCTGCTTCGAGAGAAGCGCATTTTGCTGACGATGGGCATGATCGCGGTGTTTCAGATCGTATCCAGGCTCAATGAGCTCTTCATGAGCGTGTATGCGGTGGATCATGTAGGGATTGCGGAGAGCAACTGGATGTGGATTGTGCTGCTCAAATCGCTGGTGACGATGGTTTGCATCGTGCTGGTTATTCCGCGCCTGCAAATCAAGAGTTTCAAGCGCCCGATGGTGCTGGCCTGGTGCGTGTTTATCCTGTCCCAGCTGCTGCTGATATGCGCGCCTCAGGGTGCGCTGGGTATCGCAATGCTGATTGGTTGCTCGGCGCTGGAGGGATTTGCGCTGTGTTTGATCTCCCCGATCATGGACACGATGCTGATCATCAACGCCGACCCGGATCGTCGCGCGCGCATTTATGGGTTGGTGTATGGCACGATTTTGCTGGGCGCCGCGGCGCTGCCCTGGATTGGCGGCGTGATGTCCAAAGTCAGCATTCATGCACCGTTCATGATCAATGTGGTGATGATGCTGATCGGCATCGCGCTCACGATTGCGCTGGCCAAGGCGCGCAAGGAAGAGGTGCCTGTGGAATGAAGGATCAATTGATCGAATATGCGCGCTCGCTTGGATTCGTGCGCGCATTTGTCATGCCACCCGATGCGCAGACGGATTGGCGCGCGCATGTGGATGGAAGGCCGGAGCTCTCATTCATTCGGCTGGCACATGATCCGCTGCAGCTGATGCCTGAATGTCGGTCGGTGATTCTCTTGGTATGGCCGTATCAACCGTTTGAGCTGGAGCCCAAACACGCGGCGTTTTCGGCCTACTATATCGCATCGAACAAGGCCTATCACGCGGCAAAACAGCTGGGCGCATGGATTTCAGCACACGGCTACCAAAGCTTGAGCAATCCGAACCTGCCGTTAAAATCGCTTGCAGAACGCGCAGGAGCGGGGCGATATGGGAAGAATGGTGTCATTGGCGCACCTGATTTGGGCTCCCGTATTGCGCTTGAATGTGTGCTCACAGATGCTGAGATGGCATATGATCAGCTGGAGGAGCGGGGACGGCGTTCGGCTGAATGCATGGCTTGCGAAAGATGCATTCGTGTTTGTCCTGTGGGTGCGCTGAAGGGGGATGCCACGGTGGATACCACGCGCTGCCTGCGTGCGCTGCCGATGGATGCGCCTTATCCGGAGGACGTGCGTCCGCTGATCGGCGCGAGCCTGCTGGGGTGCGACCTGTGCCAGGATTGCTGTCCGAGAAATCGAGATAAAAAGCGAATCCCCATCCCAGATGATGTGCTGGAATTGACCGATTTGGCAAAGCTGCTGGCCGGAGATATGCGGGGCATAGAGGATCTGGTGGGCAAAAACTATGCCCGGAAAAAACGACTTCAGGCGCGCGCATGCCTGATCGCCGCCAACACGGGACGGAGCGACTTGCTGCCTGCGATCTGTGCATTGCTCACCGACGATTCCGAACTGGTGCGCGAATACGCCGCATGGGCAGAAAAGAAGCTCCAATGATGCATTTCCGAATGCCGGGTTAACAATTTAAGACATTTGCCTCCGTAGGCTTGCATTTCTGACAAAATGGTGTATAATAAAGTCAGTAATGGTCAAACTGCGGAGGTTTTTATGGCGCAATTGAGTGACAACATAGAACGGTTCATCAAGGAATTGATGAGCGAGGACTGCCAAATTGAGCTGCGCCGCAACGAACTGGCGCAACATTTCGGCTGCGCGCCCTCCCAGATCAATTACGTGCTGGCGACCAGGTTTTCCATCGAGCGCGGATACGTGATTGACAGCAGGCGAGGGGGCGGCGGCTATGTGCGCATATTGCAGCTGCGGCGGCGCGGGGATGAAAACCTGCTATGCACCTTGCTCGATCAGGTGGGCAATGCCATCGAGGAGGATGCGGCGCATTCCATCATTGGCCAATTGCTGGATCTGGATCTGATCACAGAAAACGAGGCCAATCTCATGGTGGCAGCCACCGCGAAGAATGCGCTGGCGCTGCCTGTCAATGCCAAGGATGTGCTGCGCGCATCGGTTCTGCGCAGCATGCTGACCCAAGTATTTCGCAACCTGGAGGGGAGGGCACACACATGATTTGTGAAGAATGCGGGGTTCGTCCCGCAACCATCCGATTGATGTCGGTCGTCAATGGAGAGAAGGTGGCGCGCAATCTGTGCACGCATTGCCTGTCCGATGTGAAAAAGCAGCTGCCCAATTTGGACTTATCCGGTCTTGACAGCATGCTGGCCAACTTGATCGCCGCCACGAAGAAGATGGGTCTCTCGCAGGAGCCGGAGGTGGATCTCACCTGCCCGCGCTGCGGAACCACCTATGAGGCGTTTCAAAAATCAGGGCTGCTTGGATGCGCGGATTGCTATGGCGCGTTCAGAGAGCCGCTGGAGACGCTTTTAAAGCGCATTCATGGCCAGACGCAACACACCGGGCGTGTGCCTGGCATGGCCACGGAGGATATTTCGCAGAAAATTGGGATCTACACACTCAAACAACAGCTGAACAAGGCGATCACCGCCGAGGAATATGAGCAGGCCGCGGAGCTTCGAGATCGCATTCGCGCGCTGCAACAGGAAATGGACCAGCAGGAATTAAGCGAGCAGGAGGCGCATGCCCATGACGGAGTATAGAGCGCCTGAGCAGGACGTTGTGATCAGCAGTCGCGTGCGTCTGGCGCGCAACTATCGCGATATCCCATTTGCACCGCAGATGAATCAGGATTGGTCGGGCGAGACCATTCGGCGCGTCAATGAATCCATGAAGGATCAGCAGGGCGACTATCGCTTGGTGCGCATCGCGGAATTGAACAAGAGCGAGCGCAATCAACTGGTAGAGCATCATCTGATCAGCTATGATCTGCTGAAATTCGAGCAATTCTCGGCGGCGCTGATATCAAGCGGCGAGACCGTCAGCATCATGATCAATGAGGAGGATCACCTGCGCATTCAGGGGCTATTGCCCGGCATGCAGTTGGAGCGAGCGGCCGATCTGGCATTCAAGGCAGACGACGTGCTTGGTGCAGATGGCAACTATGCGTTTGATACGCAATGGGGCTACCTGACCAGCTGCCCAACCAACACCGGCACAGGCATGCGCGCATCCACGATGCTGCATCTGCCGGCGCTGAGCGCGGCGGGGCAGGTGAGCGCGGTACTGCAAACCGTATCCAAGCTGGGGCTCACGGTGCGCGGACTCTATGGTGAGGGCAGCGACGCAAAAGGAAACCTGTATCAGCTGTCAAACCAGGTCACCTTGGGCAGAACCGAGGAGGACATGGTCAAGACCTTGATCGCTGCCACAGCGCAGCTGGCCGATCATGAACGCAGCCTTCGCGAAACCGTGCGCGAGGATGACAGCATGAGCATGTTGGACAAACTGATGCGTTCGGTGGGCATCATGGGTCATGCCAGGTTGATGAGCAGCGCAGAATTCATGCAGCGCTATTCGGATCTGAGGCTGCTGGCCGCGATGGACATCGTGGACGCATCGCTCAGCGAAATGGATCAATTGATGATGGACTTGCAGCACGGTTCGCTCAACGTGCGCGCTGGAGAGAAGATGTCCGGCCAGGAGCGGGATGTATACAGGGCCGAATTGCTCAGAGACTATATTCGTGGCATCGCGACCAAATAAGCGGCATTTGCTGCCGCAACAATCACAACCAACAGGAGGATAGCATGGGATTTTTTTCGAAATTTACAGAGCGCGCACAGCGTGCCATCCTGAACGCCCAAAAAGAGGCGGTCACACTGGGACGAAGCTATGTGGGCACGGAGCATCTGCTTCTGGGCGTGCTGACCGATCCGGGCGCAGCAAGTGCCGTGATTGCACCCGTCACGCTGGAGGGTGCGCGCAAGGAGATCTTGGAGCTGCTCGGCAGAGGAGACAGCGAGGTCAACGTGCAGGCCGTGACCTATACGCCCCGCACCAAGAAGGTGCTGGAGCAGAGTGCACGCGAGGCGCGTGAACTAAAGCAGAATTATGTGGGCACAGAGCACTTGCTGCTGGCGCTAATGCGTGAGCGCGAGGGTGTGGCGGCGCACGTGCTGATCAAGATGGGACTGGATTTGAACAAGGCGAGGGAAGCGCTTTTGAGCATCCTCACCAACGGCGAGACGAGCACCGAGACGGCAAGTGCAGAAAAAACCGAAACGCAGGTGCTGGATCAATTCGCACGTGATCTGACCAAGGCGGCGCAGGCGGGCGAGCTGGATCCGGTCATCGGGCGCCAGACCGAGATGGAGCGCATCGTGCAGATCCTGTCCAGGCGCACCAAGAACAATCCCGTGCTGATCGGGGAGCCAGGCGTGGGCAAATCCGCCGTCGTGGAAGGGCTTGCGCAGATGATCGTCGCCGGGAACATCCCCGAGATCCTGCGAGGCAAGCGCGTGATGTCGCTTGATCTGGCTGGCATGCTGGCGGGCGCGAAATATCGCGGAGAATTTGAGGAGCGTCTGAAAAACGCCATGGCCGAAATCAAAAAGGCGGGCAATGTCATCCTATTCATCGATGAGCTGCATACGCTCGTTGGCGCGGGCGCCGCAGAGGGTGCAATCGATGCGGCCAATATCTTGAAGCCCTTGCTGGCGCGCGGCGAGATGCAGTGTATCGGGGCCACCACATTGAATGAGTACCGCAAGTATATTGAGAAGGATGCCGCGCTTGAGCGCCGCTTCCAGCCCGTCATGGTGGGCGAGCCCAGCAAAGACGAGGCGCTTGAGATCATGAAGGGGCTGCGCGATCGCTATGAGGCACATCACAAGGTGCAGATCACAGACGAGGCGCTGCAGGCAGCCGTCACGCTGTCCGATCGCTATATCTCCGACAGGTTCCTGCCGGACAAGGCAATCGATCTGGTGGACGAGGCGGCCAGCCGCGTGCGCATCAAGGCGTTCACTGCGCCGCCCGATATGAAGGAGCAGGAGAGCAAGCTGGAGACGCTGAACAAGGAGACCGAGGAGGCCGTGGCACACGAGGACTTTGAGAAGGCCGCGAGGCTGCGCGATGAGAAAAAGCAGCTGCAAAACGAGATGGCCATGCGCCGCAGCAACTGGGAGCAGCATCGGGACGAGAAGGTCGAGACCGTAGGAGAGGACGAGATCGCACAGATCGTGTCCGCCTGGACGGGCATCCCCGTGACCCGCATGACGGAGGCGGAGGCCGATCGTCTGCTGAACTTGGAAAACCTGCTGCATCAACGCGTGATCGGGCAGGATGAGGCCGTGAAGGCCGTCTCCCGCGCTGTGCGTCGCGCACGTGCAGGGCTCAAGGATCCGAACAGGCCGATTGGCTCGTTCATCTTCCTGGGACCGACGGGCGTGGGCAAGACCGAGCTTTGCAAGGCGTTGGGCGAGGCATTGTTTGGCGATCAGGATTGCCTGATTCGCATCGATATGTCCGAATACATGGAGAAGCATTCCGTATCGCGCATGATCGGCTCACCGCCTGGTTATGTGGGGCATGAAGAGGGCGGCCAACTCACCGAGAAAGTGCGCAGAAAGCCATATTCCGTCGTGCTATTGGACGAGGTGGAGAAGGCGCATCCGGACGTGTTCAATGCGCTGCTGCAAATCCTGGAAGACGGACGCTTGACTGACGGCCAGGGGCGCGTGGTGGATTTCAAGAACACTGTGATCGTGATGACCTCTAACGCGGGCGCGCACACGTTGAAAAAGCAGACCAAGCTTGGCTTCGGATCAAGCGAGGACAGCGAGCGCAACTATGAATCCATGAAGGACAGCATCATGGGCGAGGTGAAGCACATCTTCCGCCCCGAATTCCTGAACCGCGTGGATGAGATCATCGTGTTCCATGCACTCGAGCAGCAGGACATCGACAAGATTGCGCACCTGATGCTGCGAACGGTCGCCAAGCGGCTGGAGGAACGCGGCGTGCAGCTGGAGATCGATGAGAATGCTGTGGCGCTACTTAGCAAGACGGGCTTTGACGTGCAATATGGTGCAAGGCCGCTCAGAAGGGTGATCCAACGCATGGTCGAGGACGCACTTTCTGAGGAGCTGCTGGCGGGCAAGATCCACCTAGGCGAGAGGATCAAGGTCAAGGCGGATGGTGATAAGCTGGCATTCGAAAAGTTAGAAGAATTGCCCGTGACAGA
>JAJDGF010000040.1 GCA_030265545.1 Eubacteriales bacterium OttesenSCG-928-N13 | reverse complement strand
GCGGCTGCTTCCGTTGCGCTCTCATCCGGCTCCATCGCGTCCGGCTGGTCGATGATCTCGGGCGCCTTATCGCCCTTTGATTCCAGCGCCAGCGGCGGATGCGGCGTGACTTCGATGATTTTGGAGACCAAAATGGTCACCTCGCGCACCGCGATGCCCGAATATTCCTCGATGAAATTCTTCACGGAGCGCTGCATCAGCATGGTCACATTCGGAATGTGCACATCGCTGTCCAGCGTCATATCCACCTTCACAGTGATGGAATCCTCATGGTTGATGATGCGGGTCTTGATGTCCACCACGCCCTCGGTGTTGCCGATGGCCTGCCTGACCAGCACATCCATGGCCTGCACGGAGATGCGCACGGAGCCATTTTCGGTGTTTTGCACCGAAACGGAGGACTTGTCCAGCTTGGGCTTATGCCGAAACGCCAGCATCAGCACCCAAATCGACCACGCAAGCATGATCAGCACCAGCGCCACGATGATCGTCTTGCTCAATATGTCGTTGCTCAGATAGAATACATCGCCCAGCTTGATATGAAGCAGATCCCCAAACAGCGCCAGATAGGCGGCAGATGCCAGCCCCAGCGTGGCCAATATGCCGATCACGGCATACAGCGCCAGCAGCAGGCGATCTCGAAATTTCAGTTTCATTGGCTATGCTCCCCTCCCCTCTATGGTTGGCTATGCGGATACGATCCGGTCATGCGGATCATTCCGCGTCTTGCTCGGATGGTTCCTCCTCCGGTTCTTCGTCTTCTTCGACGTCCTCAAGGATCAGTTCGTAGTCCCCCTCGTCTTCCGCCTCTATTTCGTCTTCCTTGGCGGGATCGGCTGGTTTATGGGCGGCAATCGAAAGCTGCCACCCAGGTTTTATCAGGTTCTCGAGCGGATTCATTTCCCTTGGGAGAAATAATCGAACATTGGTATCCGATGAAGAGGCGCATTGCATGAGCACATGCCCTCTTCGTTTGTGAGTTTTTTCAAATACAATCGGTGGTTGGAGGTTGCTCATGATCAGCAGAACCAAGGCGCGCGCCGCGGCGATGAAGCTTTTGTATGAATGGGATATGGGTGGAGATGGCGGGGATGACACGCTGGGCGGCATCCTGGAGGTCGGCCCACACGAAGAGGAATATGGTTATATCAATGGCACGGTGGAGGGCGTGAAGCGTGAATCGGCGGCGATCGATGAGCGCATTGAACGCTTTTCCGAAGGCTGGAAGCTGGATCGCCTGATGCGGGTGGATCTGGCCATTTTGCGTCTGGCGACCTATGAATTGATCTTTGATAAGCAGCTTTCAAGCGGCATCGTGATCAATTCCGCGATCGAACTGGCGCGCGATTATTCGACCGATAAGGCGGGCTCGTTCATCAACGGCGTGCTGGGCAACATCCATCGTGAGGAGGCGGCGCGTGAGCAGTCTGGGGATTGATACCAGCTGCTATCGCACGTCAGTTGCCTATGCGGATGATGCGGGCTTTGCGCAGCGCAGGCAGCTGCTGACGGTGCCGCAGGGCAAGCGCGGACTGCAACAATCGGAGCTGGTGTTTCAGCATGTACAGAATTTGCCCACGCTGGTGGAGCAGCTGATGGATGAGGCCAGTAGCGCCATCGATTGTGTGTGCGTCAGTACGCGTCCGAGGCCCGTGGATGGCTCCTATATGCCGGTGTTCACGGTGGGTGCGGGGCTGGGGCGGTCGATCGCGGCGATGCTGCGTGTGCCGTTTTATGAGACCACACACCAGCAGTGCCATCTGCGCGCTGCGCTGGTTGGTTCGCGGATGGAGCGGGGCGGGTTCCTCGCGCTGCATCTATCGGGCGGCACGAGCGAGCTGTTGCTGAGCGATGAATCGCTCTCGGTGCAGCGAATCGGCGGCACAAATGATTTGAACGCTGGGCAGCTGGTGGATCGGGTGGGGGTTGCGCTGGGCGCTGAATTCCCGGCCGGGCCGTCGCTCGAAAGGATGGCGCAGGGATTTGCACCCAAGGCCATCATTCCTACATCCATTCGGGAGCTGGCATGCAGCTTTTCCGGGGCGGAGGCGCAGGCCATGCGCATGATCGAATCGGGAAATTATGCGCCGGGTGAGGTGGCAGTAGAGGTCTATTCATTGATTGCGAGGACACTCGCGAAGCTGCTTTCTCGCGCATCGGATGAGCAGGGTATATCGCAGGCGCTGCTGTTTGGCGGCGTGGCATCGTCCGCGCTGCTTCGGCAGATGTTGGCGGACAGAATGAAAAAGCTGCGCAACGACTTGATCATACACTGGGCAGATCCCGCATTGTCGGGCGATAACGCCGTGGGCGCGGCATTGATTGGACACGAGATGCATGCGAGCATCAAAGCAAATAACATACGGGGGAACAACACATGAGCGCGAAGATCATTGATGGCAAGGCGGTTGCGGCATCCATTCGGGAGGAGCTGAAGGGGCGCGTGGCCGAGCTGGCGCAGCGGGGCATAACGCCCGGATTGAGCGTGATATTGGTGGGGGACAACCCCGCCTCACAGGTCTATGTGCGCAATAAGGAACGCGCCTGCATCGGCGTGGGCATGAACAGCCAGGTGATCCGCATGCCCGAAACCACCACGCAGGAGGAACTGCTGGATAGGATTGATCAGCTGAATGCCGATCCGTCCGTGCACGGAATCCTGGTGCAGCTGCCCGTGCCAAATGGGATAGATTCCTGGCAGGTGATTCAGCGCATTGACCCGAAAAAGGACGTGGATGGGTTCCATCCTGTGAATACGGGTGCGCTGTTCTCGGGCGAGCCAGGGCTCATTCCCTGCACGCCCAAGGGCTGCTTGGAACTGATCAAGCGCGAGGGGATCGATATTGCGGGTAAGAACGCCGTGGTGGTCGGCAGGAGCAACATCGTGGGCAAGCCGATGGCGCTGCTGCTATTGTCCGAGCATGCCACGGTCACCATCTGTCACTCAAGGACGAAGGATCTGGGCGCGGTCACGCGCGAGGCGGACATTCTGGTGGTCGCGATTGGACGCGCGCAGATGATCACGGGCGACATGATAAAGCCGGGTGCGTGCGTGATTGATGTGGGCATGAACCGCCTGCCGGATGGCAAGCTGTGCGGGGATGTGGACTTTGCATCCGCCGAGCAGGTGGCCGGCTTCATCACGCCGGTGCCGGGCGGCGTCGGGCCGATGACGATCGCGGAGCTGCTGGTGAATACCTACGAGGCATGCGTGCGCAATGGCTGAATATGTGCTGGGCGTAAGCCAGCTCAATGAATATGTCAGGCGGCAGCTGGCGGCCGATCCGGTGCTGCGGCAAGTGCGCGTGCGCGGAGAGGTCTCCGGGTTCAAGCGCCACTATAGCGGGCACTTGTATTTCTCGCTCAAGGATCAGGACGCCAAGGTGAACTGCGCGATGTTTCGCCAGCATGCCATGCGGCTTGGGTTTGAGCCGCGGGATGGGATGCAGGTGGTGGTCACAGCCAGCGCATCGCTATATGTGCAGAACGGCGCGTTTCAGCTCTATGTCGAGCAGATGATGAATGAGGGCAGCGGACAGCTGTATGTGCTGTTTGAACAACTCAAGGCGCGCCTTCAGGATGAGGGATTGTTTGATCCGGCCATCAAAAAGCCGCTGCCATTGCTGCCACGCCGCATCGGCGTGGTGACCAGCATAGCGGGCGCGGCGTTGCAGGACATCCTGCGCGTGGCGAGAAGGCGGATGCCGGGCATTTCGATATTGGTCGCTTCGGCGGCGGTGCAGGGAGATGGCGCGGCGCAGCAGATCGCAGATGCGCTGGATGCGTTGAACCAAAATGGCACGGTGGATGTGATCCTGTGCGGACGCGGCGGCGGCTCGATGGAGGAGCTATGGGCATTCAATGAAGAGGTGGTCGCGCGCGCGATCCATCGATCCAAGGTGCCCGTGGTGAGCTGTGTCGGGCATGAGACCGATTTCACCATCGCGGATTTCGTGAGTGATATCAGGGCGGCCACGCCGTCCATGGCGGCAGAGCTGGCCGTGCCCGATCGCAATGTGCTCATGGATCAGCTTCAGACCATCGCGGCCGATATAAGGAGAAGCCAAATGCAGCGAGTGCAGCTGCTTCGGTCGAGGCTGGATCGCGTGGCAGCTTCCCCGATGCTGACAAGGCCGTCCGAGATGTTGCTCAGCGCCAGATTCGATCAATTGGCGCAGTTGAAACTGCGCATGACGGCGGCGCACGAACATCGAAAGAGCGAAGTGCGTGGCCGAATCAATGCATTGAGCGGGTCTCTCGCAGCGCTCAATCCAGCGGCGGTGATGGAGCGCGGCTATGCGGTGATCCAATCGGGAGACCGCGTGCTGACCGATGCAAAAGCACTCAAAAAGAACATGCAGGTGCGAATCCGCATGCAGCATGGCAGCGCCGATGCGCGGATAGAACAGATCACATTGGAGGGCGAACATGGCGAAGCGTGAATCGGAGATGAGCTTTGAGCAGGGTCTGGAGCAGCTGGAGGCGCTGGTGCGCGCACTCGAAGAGGGAAAGCTGCCGCTGGACGAATCGTTTGACGCCTACGAACAGGGCATGAAGCTGCTCGGCAAATTGGAAGCGCAGCTCAAGACCAGCGAGGCCAAGATCAAGCAGCTGACCAAGACCGGTGAGCGCGACCTTACAGAGGAGGACTGACATGATGCAGCAATTGACCGAATATGCAAACCGCATTGAGGCGGCGCTTGGCGCGCTGCTGCCTGAACGGGACGACAGCTGTCAGGAGGGCGAGATCGCGCCCGTGCTGAACAAATCCATGCGCTACAGCCTTTTGATGGGCGGCAAACGGCTCAGACCTGCGATGCTGCTGGCGGTGTGCGATCTGCTGGGCGGCGACCCGGACGAGGCCATGGCCTATGCTTGCGCGGTGGAGATGATCCATTGCTATTCACTGGTGCATGACGACCTGCCCGGCATGGATGACGATGTGATTCGGCGCGGCAAGCCCACAAACCACGTGGTGTATGGCGTGGGACAGGCGATTCTGGCGGGCGATGGGCTGCTGAATCTGGCCTACGAAACCATGCTGAGATCAGCGCTCTCTCATCCCGATCGGCTGGCGTGCCATGTGCGCGCCATGCGTGAAATCGCGCTGTCTACCGGCGTGCGCGGCATGATCGCCGGGCAGTCGATGGATCTGATGCAGGAGCAGATATCGGGCAACGGTGTAAAGGAGCTGGAATACATCCAGCACAACAAGACGGCCGCGCTATTCATCTGCGCGCACCGTGCGGCGGCGCATTTGGCGGGGGCGAGCGAGGAGCAGATGCGCGCGCTGACCAACTATGCAAATGCATTTGGTCTGCTGTTTCAGACGGTGGACGACCTGCTGGACGTGGAGGGCGACGAGCAGATGCTTGGCAAGAGCGTGGGCAAGGACGCGCAGAGCGGCAAGCTGACCGCCGTCAAGGTCTATGGCCTGGGCGGAGCGCGGGAGCTGCGTCAGCAGTTCTTGCATGATGGCCTTGCGGCATTGGAGCCGTTTGGTGATCGCGCAGCCTTCCTCCGCGAGCTGCTTCAAAACATGTCCGCGCGCAAATCATAGCATCAAAATCAATCCGGGCAGCCAAATTATGAGGAGCGAAATCAATGCAGTTTTTTCTTGAGTTGATACACAATCGGGTGCTGCTGGCGGCCATCAGCGGATGGGTCGCGGCGCAGGCGCTCAAGGTGGTTTTCCATTTTCTGATTGAACAGGAATGGGATTTCAAGCGCTTTTTTGGGCTGGGCGGCATGCCCAGTTCCCATGCGTGCGTGGTGTGCGCACTGGCGACGGCGGTCGGCATCTCGTCCGGCTTCAACAGCGCCAATTTTGCGATTTCCACGGTGCTGGCGCTGGTGGTGATGACGGACGCCGCGGGCGTGCGGCGTGCAGCCGGAAAGCAGGCCGTTGTGATCAATCGAATCGCGGAGGATCTGTTTGAAAAGCAGCGTGGGTTCAGCTATGAGCGGCTCAAGGAGCTGCTCGGGCATTCCCCGTTTGAGGTGATGATCGGCGCGCTGATTGGCGTGCTGCTGGGCTTCTTGATCATGTGATGACATTTCACGAAACGAACCGTGAATGATACAAAACATACGAGAGGTGCACCATGCTAAAGGACATCACAACCCCGGCGCAAATCCGGGATATGAATATAAAGCAACTGCAGGAGTTGGCCGCCGAGATTCGGCGTAAGCTCGTTCAGACCGTGGCGCACAATGGCGGGCATCTGGCGTCCAATCTGGGCGTGGTGGAGCTGACGCTGGCGCTGCACTCGGTGTTCTCGTGTCCCGAGGACAAGCTGGTGTTTGATGTGGGGCATCAGGCCTACGTGCACAAGCTGCTCACCGGGCGTGCACAGTCATTTGACACGCTTCGTCAGGCGGGCGGGCTGAGCGGCTTTCCCAGGATCGACGAAAGCGAATACGACACATTCAATGTGGGGCATGCCTCGACGGCCATCTCGGCGGCGCTGGGTATGGCGCGCGCGAGGGATCTCAAGGGGGAGAAGCATGCAGTGGTCGCGATCCTCGGGGATGGTGCGCTGTCGGGCGGCATGTGCTATGAGGCGCTGAATGATGCCGGTCAATCGAAAACGCCATTGATCGTGATTCTGAATGACAATGAGATGAGCATTTCGCCCAATGTGGGCGCGATGTCTGGATATTTGACGGAGCTTCGGCAGTCCAATCCCTATCGATGGACGAAGCGCACGATTCGCTCGGGACTTGATAAGCTGCCGCTGCTGGGGCAGCCCATCATGGAATTTCTTGAGAAAACACGCAACTGGATGCGGAATCTGGTGGTGGACGGACAGTTCTTCGAGGCGCTGGGCTTCGAGTATCAGGGTCCGATCGATGGCCATGACATGAAGCGATTGAAGCGCGTGTTTCGGCGCGCATATGCGTCCGATCGTCCTGTGCTGGTGCATGTGATCACGCAAAAGGGCAAGGGCTATGAGCCGGCAGAGCATGCGCCGGACGAGTTCCACGGCATCGCGCCGTTCTATGTGGACAGTGGCCGAAGGATAAATAAGGACACGCCCAGCAATGGGCAGATTGCCTGTGGGCTGCTGTGCGAATTGGCGGAGCGGGATGATCGGATCGTGACGGTCTGCGCGGCGATGGCCAATGGCACTGGGATGACCGATTTCATGCTGAATTACCCAAAACGTTTCTTTGATGTGGGCATTGCGGAGGAGCACGCGGTCACCATGGCGGCCGGGCTGGCCGTTTCCGGGTTCAAGCCCTATGTGGCCATCTATTCCACATTTATGCAGCGCGCCTACGACCAGATTTTGTCGGACGTATGCCTGATGAACCTGCCCGTGACGCTGTTGCTCGATCGCGCTGGGCTGGTGGGTGCTGATGGTGCAACACATCAGGGCGTGTATGATCTGAGCTTTCTTTCCTCCATGCCCAACATGACGATCGCCGCGCCCCGTGATATGTCCGATTTGATGCGGCTGATCCAGTTCAGCCAGTCTCATGATGGGCCGATGGCGATCCGTTATCCCAAGGACAGCTGCTATATGGGGCCGAATATGCGCCGCGCCGAACCGCTCAAGCTGGGCGAATGGGAGCTGCTGCATGAGGGCAAGGACGCGATCATATTGGCCACCGGATGCATGGTGGAAGTCGCGCTCAACACCGCGATTGAACTGTCCGGGCGGCAGTTTGAATGCGGCGTGGTGGACGCTCGGTTCATCAAGCCGCTGGATGAGGAGATGCTTCAATCGCTGCTGGGCAAGACCAAGCTTCTTGTCACGCTGGAGCAGAACAGCGTGCAGGGCGGGCTTGGTTCGATGGTGATGCAAAGGCTGAGCGATTGGGGCGAGGACTTCCCCGTGATGGCGATTGGCGTACCCGATCGATTCATCGAGCAGGGCACGATCACGCAACAGCTTGAAGATTGCGAGATGACAGCTGAGCAATTGACCACGCGCATCCTGCGCCGTGCAGGGAAGGGAAATGCCCATGGCGCGTGAGCGGGTGGACAATGCGCTGGTGACGCTTGGATTGTGTGAATCGCTTGATATGGCACGCGCGCTGATCATGGCAGGGCGCGTGTATCAGGCTGAGATCAAGGTGAACAAAGCATCTGACCTGGTCAAGCAGGGACTGCCGCTGATCGTCAGGGACGCGAAGCTGCCGTTTGTGAGTCGCGGCGGGTTGAAGCTGCAAAAGGCGATGCAGCTGTTTGATGTCGATGTGCAAAACCATGTGTGCATCGATGTGGGCAGCTCCACGGGCGGGTTCACCGATTGTATGCTGCAGGCGGGTGCGAGGCGCGTATATGCGGTAGATGTGGGCTATGGTCAGCTGGATTACAAGCTTCGAAACGATCCGCGTGTGCAGGTGATGGAGCGAACAAACGCGCGCTTCATTCAGCCGGAGCAGTTTGATCCTTCGCCCTCGTTTGGTGCGACGGATGTGTCGTTCATCTCGCTCAAGGCGATCCTGCCGAGCACGCTTCAGGTGCTCCGTGGGGAGAACCGGCGGTTTGTGGCGCTGATCAAGCCGCAGTTCGAGGCATTGCCGCATCAAGTGGGCGCAAAGGGCGTGGTGCGCGATCCAGCGGTGCATTTTGAGACCACAAAGGCCATTGCCGATTTCGTTCCATCCATCTCTTGGACGGCGCATCGCATCGCTGTCTCGCCGATCAAGGGGCCGGAGGGCAACATTGAGTTTCTGTTGGATCTGTTTCCTTGTGAAGCGGGGGTTTCTCAGTTGACAGATGTCCAGATTTCTGATGTGGTGCAGGCCGCTTATGACAATTTTGTGAAATCGGCCGAATAGGCTTGTATAATCATGCATTTTTGTTATATGATGTGATAGAGGTAAATTGATGAACGATACATTGCGAAAAATCGGCATCTGGTACAACGCGAGCAAGCCAGGCGTGCAGGATGTGGTGGCGCGGCTGGTGCGCGCATGGGAATCGCACGGCGCCCAGTGCGTTGCGGCATCGCCCTATGGTATGCGAGATGACAGAAGCACAGATTGTTTTATCGGCTGCGAACTATTGTGTGTGGTGGGCGGCGATGGCACGCTGCTGTCTGCGCTGGATGTCGCATATGAGCAAGATCTGTCGCTGCTTGGCGTGAATATGGGCAGGATGGGCTTCCTTAGCGAGGTGCAGCCCGACCATCTGGAGATGGACATTGATCAGCTGGTGCGTGGCGACTATGAGATCCAACCGCGCATGCTGCTCTCCGCATCGCTTGAGGGCGGGCGAGGCGTGGCGCTCAATGAGGTCGCGATCAGCCGCACAGGCTCTGCATCCGGCATTCTTTCAATTGAGATTGAGGCGGGCGGCATTTTGGTGGATCGGTTCTCGGGCGATGGTGTGATCGTCGCCAGCGCGACCGGGTCCACGGCCTATTCGCTGTCTGCGGGCGGCCCGATAGTGGCGCCTGGCATGGAATGCATGGTCATTACGCCGGTGTGTCCGCATACGCTGCATGCGCGGCCGGTTGTGATCCCGCCCGATCAGCCGGTCACGGTGCGCATGCTGGATGCGGCGGAGAGCGCGCGTGTGGTGTTGGACGGACGGCGCAGCATGATGTTTGACGAGCAGAATGGCCAGCTCACGATCACCCGCGCGCCCAAGGACATCCGCTTTGTGCAGCTACATCAGCGAAATTTCTTCGATTTGCTTCGAAACAAGCTGTCCGATTGGACCCATTGATGCGCTCAAATTCTGTATATATATGCATGGGGAGGATGCTCTCATGAAATCAGTTCGGCACGCTATGATCCTCGAAATCATCGAATCCCAAAACATCGAGACCCAGGAAGACCTGGCAGAACAGCTCAAGCGCCACGGGGTGCGCGTCACGCAGGCCACCGTCTCGCGTGATATAAAAGAACTGCGGCTGCTGAAGGTGCTGTCTGAAAATGGCGGCTACAAATATGCCACCGCGGAGCGCGCCGAGCAGGGGCTGAGCGATCGGTTCATCCGCATCTTTTCGGAATCGGTGCTTTCCATGACGTCCGCCAACAATTTGATCGTGATCCGCACGCTGTCTGCGTCCGCAAATGCGGCGGCGGAGGCAATCGACAGCCTGAAATGGTCGGAGGTGCTGGGCACATTGGCGGGGGACAACACAATTTTGGTGATCGTGCAATCGGACGATGAAGTGGAGGGCGTGCTCAACCGCTTCAAGGCGCTGGTGCGCTATTAGTGGCGAGGGGATAAGAATCGATGCTGCTGGAGCTATCCATCAAAAATATCGCGCTGATTGAGCAGCTGCGCGTGCAGTTCAAATCGGGACTGAACGTGCTGACGGGCGAGACGGGCGCGGGCAAATCCATCGTAGTGGATTCTGTGAATATGGCGCTGGGCGCCCGAGTGAATCGCGATCTGATCCGCACAGGGGCGGACAGCGCGAGCGTTCAGGCGCTGTTTGATGTACGAAATCATAAAGAGATATTGGCTCTTTTGGGTGCGCTTGGGATTGAGATCGAGGATGGTCAGCTGGTCGCGGGCAGGGAGATGTCCGTTGGAGGAAGGTCCATCTGCCGCCTGCAGGGCGAGGTGGTTCCGCTCGGGAAATATCGCCAGATCACCAAGCTGCTGGTGGATGTGCACGGGCAGCATGAGCACCAATCACTGCTTGATTCTGTGTCTCACATGCTGTATCTAGATGCATCCGGGGATGAGCACCATCACCGGCTGATGGATGACGTGTCGCAGCTGTATGAGGAGTATTCCGAATCGCGGCGAGAACTGGATCGCCTGTCGACCGATCTCAGCCAGCGTGAGCGCAAGCTGGACATGCTCAATTTTCAGATCTCCGAGATCGAGGCGGTAAAGCCCAAGGCGGGCGAGGATGCGGAACTCGAGCAAAAGGCCAACCTGATGCGCAATGCCGAGAAGATTTCGGGCAGCATCGAGAAGGCCTATAACATGGTCTATCAGGGTGAGGGGAAATCAATCGCCGCGCAGGATGCACTCAAGCGCGCGGCCGAGGCCATGCGCAGCATCGGATCGATCGATGAAAGATTTGCTGCCCTTGGCGAGCGGCTGGATGAGCTGTTTTATCAGGCGCAGGATTTGGGTTATGAGCTGGGCGATTTGAAGGACGGCATCGAATATGATCCGGCGCTGGGCGAGCGGATTGAGGATCGGCTCAGCGACTTGAAACGATTGAAGCGTAAGTATGGACCGGAGCTTTCGGATGTGCTTGATTTTTTGAAGCAGTCTAAAAAAGAGCAATCCGACCTCGATATGGGCGATGAACGCGTGCAGGAATTGAAGCGCGATCTGAAGAAAAGGCAGGATGCGCTGCATGCTGCTTGCGAGCGCCTCACCCAATCGAGAAAGGCGCTGGCCAAGACATTTTCGGAGGAATTGATCGCGCAATTGCAAGATTTGGGCATGGCCAGAACGCGGTTCGATGTGCGGTTTGACCTCGTGGAGCCCACGCGAGAGGGCGCGGACAAGCTGGAGTTTTTGATCTCACCCAACCCGGGCGAGCCGCTCAAGCCCCTTTCGCAGATCGCGTCGGGCGGCGAGCTGGCGCGCATCATGCTGGCGATGAAGGCGATTTCCGCCGACAGCGCGGGCGTGGACACGATGATCTTTGACGAGATCGATACGGGCGTGAGCGGTCGCATGGCGCAGGTGGTCGGCGAAAAGATGGCCATGATCGCGCGCACGCGGCAGGTGATTTGTGTCACGCATCTCCCGCAGATCGCGGCGCTCGGGCAAGCACATTATCTGGTCGAAAAGAGCGTCGTCAATGACAGGACGGGGTCGGCGGTGTATGCGCTGGATCAGGACGGGCGCGTGAAGGAGCTGGCGCGGCTGCTGGGCGGCGCGGGCAGCGAGCAGAGTGGGCTGATCTACGCGAAGGAGATGCTGGAAGCTGCACAAAAGTTGTTGAAGCAATAAGCTGAATAAGAAGCGCAGATACCGCAATGGTACCTGCACTTTTTTATTGATCAAAATGATTAGATGAGGTTGAATGCCGCTTCGATGTTGTGGACTTCCTCCTCGGAAATCGTCACGATCGGGCCGATGTCCTTCGCGGCGATGATGGCCTTGGCGCTGTAATCCAGCACCTCCAGCCGGTCAAATGCATTCAGCAGCGTGGTGCCGCTCACGATCACGCACTGGTTGGCCACGATCAGAACCGGCGAGCTCTGAGACAGCGCAGCTGCCGTGCCATCCGGATCCAGCGTACTGGATGCATAGGGCAGCCGCTTCACATCGCGCAGCATGATATAGCTCTCCGGGATGGTGCGCGAATCAAACTCCGCATCGGTGCACGCGAACGCCATGATCGCCGGCGGATGCGCGATGATGACCGAGCCGATCTCCGGGTGCGTCTCGTAGATCTTCTGATGCAGCAGCGCAGAGCGACTGGGGAGCTTGCCCGATTCGCACATGCCGCCCTTGATTCGAACGATGTCCTCTGGCTGCAGATACTTTCTGTCCTTCAGATAGGGCGTGATCAGGAAGGATCCGTCCTCCAATCTCTGCGAGAACGTGCCCTGCGTGGAATTGAACAGCCGCTGGTCGTATGCCCTGTGGATCAGCTCGCACATATCGCGCCGCGCGCCGCATTCCTCGCTCGACACCTGGCGGGACACGAACGCATCCAGCGGTGGGTGCGCCTTGCCGCTGTCGATGTTGATCTGCGCTTGGGTCAGGGTGTTCGGCTCGCCCAGCTTTTTTGCATCGATCTCAATGCGCGCGCAGAAATCGAGCGTCTCAAACGCCATGAATGCGCGAAACAGGTTCTTCGCGCCGCAAACCACGCCGTGATTTTCCATCATCACGGTGCTGGAACCCTTGGCGAACTCCTCGGAGATGTACTTGCCCAGGATCTCGCTGCCCGGCACCTCGTACTTGGCCATGGCCACCTCGCCACACACCAGCGACACGGTGGGCACCAGATAGGCGTTGGGCAGCCTGCGCGCCAAGGAGAATGCGACCAGCGTGGGCGGGTGCGCGTGCAGGATCGCGCCCAGATCGGGGCGCAATTTATAGATGTCCCGATGAAAGGGCAGCTCCACGGACGGCTTATGGATACCGATTATCTCACCCTCGGGCGTAACACGGATGATATCGCCGCGCGTCAGGCTGCCCTTGTCGATGCCGGACGGGGTGATCCAGATGTCCCCGTTTGCGTCCTTGATGGACAGGTTGCCGCCCGAGGTGGTGGTCATGCCGTATTGATAGATGCGATCCATAATCATGACCAGTTGGTCGGCGGGGTGCAGCAGATTAAAATTCATCGGGCGCCTCCTTCATGTTGGTCGATGTGTGCAGAGGAAATGGATTGCTCCTTGATGCGCTTTAGCCGCTTCATTACGTTGTTTTCGCCGCGGCCGAAGTAGTCATGCAGCAGCAGATATTCCTGGTAGAGCGATTGATATACCTCGGCATGCGCGGGGATTGGGCGATAGACGGTGTCCAGTAGGCCAGCCATTTGGTCGGCGGCATCATGCACATTGTCATAATGACCGGCCGCCACCGCCGCCCATATGCTGCTGCCCAGCGCGGGGGTCTGGCTGGACCTGGCGATGCGGATTTCGCGTCCCAGCACGTCCGCATAGATCTGCATCACGAGCGGGTTCTTCTGCGATATGCCGCCGCAGGCGTGCAGTCGCCTTATAGGAAGTCCGCTATCTTCAAAAGCATCGAATATCACGCGTGTGCCGAATGCGGTGGCCTCGAGAAGTGCGCGATACATCTCCTCGGGCTTGGTTTGTAGTGTCATCCCAAGCAGCAGCCCCGTGAGATCAACATCCACCAGCACCGAGCGATTGCCATTCCACCAATCGAGCGCCAGCAGACCACTTTCGCCAGGAGTAAGCAATTGCGCCTTGCGGGTGAGCAGCTGGTGCAGGCTTTCACCATGATCACGCGCTTCCTTCGCATAGGATTCGGGCACGCAGCATTCCACGAACCAGTTGAACAGATCGCCCACGCAGCTCTGCCCGGCCTCATAGCCCATCAGCCCAGGGATGACGCCGTCCTCCACCACGCCGCACATGCCGGGCACCATGCGCTCCTCGTCCGCCACCATCACATGGCAGGTGGATGTGCCCATGATCATCAGCATGTCGCCCGATTGGGTGAGCCCGGACGGGGGGAAGGATACGTGCGCGTCCACGTTGGCGACGGCGACCGCGATGCCCTGTTTGAGCCCGGTCAATCGCGCAGCGGCTTCGGTGATCTCGCCCGCCTTCGCGCCCATGGGATGCAGCGCGCCGTTCAATTTGTCATCTACCACATTTGCGAATTTGGGATCAATTGCGCGGAAAAAATCCTCGGTTGGATACCCATCCTGCTTGTTCCAAAGCGCCTTATAGCCCGCGCTGCATGCGTTGCGCGCGAGGGTGCCTGTCAGCTGATGGATCACCCAATCGGCAGATTCCACAAACAGATGCGTCGATTCATACAGCGAAGGATCCTCCTTCAATAGCTGATATAGCTTCGGGATCATCCATTCGGAGCTGATCTTGCCGCCGTATCGGGGCAAAAATGGCTCGTTGCGCTGCTTGGCAATGGCGGTGATATGGTTCGCTTCCTGCTGGGCGGCATGGTGCTTCCACAGCTTGATATAGGCATGCGGATTGCCTGCATACTTTGGATCAAAGCAGAGAGGCTCCATATGACGATCCACGGGCAACATCGTGCAGGCGGTGAAATCGATGCCTATGCCGATCACATCGTCCGCTGAGATATCGCTCAAACGAATCGCTTCAGGGATCACATGCGCCAGGCAGTCCATGTAATCCTGCGGATGCTGCAGCGCCCAATCGGGCGGCAGCTTGGTACCGTCCGGCAGCTGCTTGTCCATGACGGCATGCGGATAATCCATCATGGCCGAACGCAATTCAGCGCCTGTATCCACATTTACCACCAGCGCGCGCGCTGACAGCGTGCCAAAGTCCACCCCGATGACATATTTACTCACGTCATCCTCCTACAAACCATTATCATACATACTTTCGGCATGCAAACAAAA
>JAJDGF010000039.1 GCA_030265545.1 Eubacteriales bacterium OttesenSCG-928-N13 | reverse complement strand
CGGGGCTGGATCTGAACATCTCCAGCTCCTGGCATGATAATATCGAGGTGATGTCGAAGGATGCCGCGAAGGGGCTTGCGCTCGGGGCGCTGCTTGATCACTTCGGATTGACGCGAGACCAGCTGATGGCGTTCGGGGACAATGACAATGACCTGGACATGCTGCGCGCCGCAGGGCATCCGGTGGCGATGCAGAACGCGGTGCCCCAGCTGAAACAGGCAGCTGAGATCATCGCACCCCACCATGATGATTCGGGCGTGGGACAAGTGATCGAGGAATACATCCTGAACGATCAAACGCCTTGACCCGTGTGATCGAGAAATACATCCTGAATGATCATATGCCCTGACCTGTGTGATCGAGGCGTGTGTTGAATGCGGATGGATGACCAAGCCTATATGAAAGGACGAGCAACATCATGCACATCGTGCTCATGCAACCGGAGATCCCGCAGAACACCGGCAACATCGCGCGCACCTGTGCCGCGACCGGTGCGCAGCTGCATCTGATCGAGCCGCTTGGGTTCGAGCTGAGCGACCGCTATTTGAAGCGCGCGGGGCTGGATTATTGGCACATGATGCATCTCACGGTGCACAAGGATCTGGACGCGTTCATTGAGGCGTATCCGGATGTCCGGCTGCACTATCTGAGCACCAAGGCGCCGCGGGATTATTGCCAGGTGCGGTATCAAGAAACTGACACGCTGGTGTTCGGGCGGGAGACCAAGGGGTTGCCCGAATCGCTGCTGAAGGATCACTATGACAGCTGCCTGCGCATCCCGATGCAACCGGACGCGCGGTCGCTGAATTTGAGCAACTCGGTGGCGGTGGTGCTGTATGAGGCATTGCGGCAGCAGGGCTTCCCTGGACTCAAGGGGGAGGGCGCGCTGAGTGAACAAGTGCAGGGCGCGGACTGGGTGGACTATGTATAGCGCGACAGGGCAAGCGCCTTGGCATGGTGACGGTTTTCGGTTTGCGCGCAAGGGCAAATCCCAATGACGATCTGACGGCGGCGCGGCAGGATGGATTCCTGCGGTTCTTTGCCCGTGTGGCCTCAAATCGAAATCTGCCAATTTGAACCGATGGGGCATGGCGCGCGTCAAATCCATTGCGGATGGAACATAGTTATGCTATAATATGAATGATGGATCGGAGGTGAGGCGTGCGATGGCGAAATATTTGACAAAGCGGGAAGCAGGGCGCAAGCGCGCCTGGTTCCGTGCGGTGCAGGGGCTGGTGGACTTCTTCGCGTCCGTCGGCAGCTTCTTGATCATCATGCTGTGCGTGGCGCTGCTCACATCATTGTTTGTTTGGCTCAGGAGTGATGTATCCCAGACGCTGTATTCACTGGAATCGATCGTCGTAGATGCCATCGATCAATCGTCAAACAATCAAAGCAGCATCATCCCCATAGAACCAGAACAATAATTCTTCATTTCGGCCCCATTGTTTGGGGTCGATGTTATTTTTGGGCAAGACGTGGTATAATAGGCGCAAATGATTTCATACCAAGGATGCGATGCGATATGGGACACACATGGATGGAGCTGTTTGAGAGGATCGAGGGCTGCGAGGCCTGCGGTCTGTGCAAAACGCGCAAACGCGTGGTGCCCGGCGAGGGAAATCCGCGCGCGCAGCTGATGCTGATCGGTGAGGGGCCGGGCGCGGAGGAGGACGATCAGGGTCGTCCGTTCGTGGGCGCATCGGGCGCGCTGCTGACGGCCATGCTGCATTCGGTCGGAATCGAGCGCACGGAGGTGTATATCGCAAATGTGGTCAAGTGCCGTCCGCCCCAAAACCGCACGCCCACGCCCGATGAGGCTGCCGCCTGCAAGGTGCATCTGCGCGCGCAGTTTTCGCTGATTTTGCCGCAGGTGCTGGTGCTGCTGGGCGCGACCGCATCCAAATATGTGATGGACGAGGACGTGCGCATCCGCCGAGACCATGGCACATGGACGGAGCGCAAGGGCATTTGGATGATGCCCACATTCCATCCGTCCGCACTGCTGCACGATCCATCGCAAAAGAAATTGGCATGGCAGGACTTCCAGGCGGTGCGCCAAAAGCTGAAGGAGCTTTCATCATGATGAAGAAATTCAAACAGGAGATGACCCGGTTCTTCCGCGAGCTGTATCAGGGCGAGCAGAAGGTGCTGGTGTTCGGCGAGGGCGAGGAGCACGCCGCGATCATGCTGATCGGTGAGGCGCCCGGCGAGCAGGAATCGCTCAGCGGTCGCCCGTTCGTGGGCAAGGCGGGGCGCAACTTGGATGAGTTTCTGGCGCTGAGCGGGTTCGATAGGGCTCAGCTTTATATCACCAATACCGTGAAATTTCGCCCTGTGCGCACATCGGACGCGGGCAGAACCGTCAACCGCACGCCCAGCCGGGAAGAGATTGAGCTGTTTTTGCCCTGGCTGCGGCGGGAGATTGCGCTGGTCAAGCCCGAGTGCGTGGTTACGCTTGGGAATACGGCACTGCGCGCATTGATGGGAAACAAAGTAACCATCGGCGCGGTGCATGGCCGATTCCAGATGATCGATGGGCAGCTGATCTATCCGATGTATCACCCCGCGTCCGTGATTTATAACCGCGCGCTGCGGGACACCTACTTGGAGGACATTCGGCGGCTGGCCGACTGGCGGGAGAACCGCAAGCAGCATGCTTGAGCTGATCGAGCGCGCGCCGAGAAGGAATCTGCTGCAATCAAACGGCGAACAGATTGAATTTGTGGTCATGGACGGTGGCCGCCCGGTGGCGCGGGCGGTCAGCGGCCTGGATCGGCGCGCCAATCGGTTGCTGGGGCGGCAGGAGGGCTATTTCGGCGGGCTTTCATTGACGGACGACCTGCGAGTGGCGCAGATGCTAATCGACGCCATAGCAGGGCACCAGCGCGCGCAGGGGATGCAGCGGATGGTGGGGCCGATCGACTTGGACGGCGGCGGACTGATGATCGGGGTCAAGCTGGATGGGTTCGACGTGCATGAGCCCCATACGCCCGAAAATGAGCCGTTTTATGATGGATTGCTTCGCGGCTGCGGGATGGATGTGCTGCGGGAGTATGCGGGGTTTTCGTTATCGATTGAGGGCCTGCGCTATGATGAGACATTGGATCGGCTTCAAAAACGGAGGGGCATCACGGTTGAGCCGTGTGATCTCAGGCGAGGGAAGCCCATCTATGAGGCGCTTTACCTTGCATCCGGGCTGGATCGGCGCATGGCGCTCGGGGCGTTCGCGCAGCAGCTGGATGCCGTGAGGCGGGACATCACCAAGGGCGATCTGCTGCTGGCGCGCGTCTCGGGTGAACCGGCCGGGTTTCTGCTCAGCTTCACGAAAGGAAAATACATCCGCATCGCAAGCGTGCATGTGCGGGAAGCGTTTCGAAGGAGTGGGGCGGCGCTCATGCTGTATGGGGCGGCGCAGCGGCGGGCGAAGCAGCTGCATGTGCAGCGGGTCACGGCATCCATGATCGAGCTGAACAACCGAGCCTCCATTGCGTGCGCAGAGGCCGCGGGCGGGACTGTCTGCACCCGATGGCGGGAGTATACGTTGCGGCTATAATTCCGCGATTTGGATGATTTATCTTCGGTGTCGGGAGGACGAGCTGCGATTCTGATGTCGCATTTGATGGAATCCGGTAGTCGTTCGCCAATCACATCAATCATTTACATAATATTAACAGAAATGAACGCGCTCGGGACTTCCCTTTGCGCGCTTTTTGTGTATGATGTAAAGCGAACAAAGATACAGCCGCGGGCAACCTGGCAACGTGAGAAATTGGGGGTTGCATCATCGCGATGTCTGTGCTATGATGTTGCATCATTGAGGGATGTACTGATTATCCACCTTGGAGGTTTTAGATATGGCGTTTGAAAAGTGCCCGCGCTGTGAATTGAATTACATTTTGGATGGCGGCAAGCTGTGCACCGTGTGCCGCAAGGACGTGAACGGCGGCAACGAGAACGACGACCTGCCCGAGATGTGCTCTGAATGTGGCGAGCGTCCGGCGATCCTGGGCGGCGAGCTGTGCATCAACTGCCTGAAGGAGGCAGCGCGGCGCAGCACGGTCACATCCACCGATGATGAGGTGATCCCGGAGGATCCGACGGGGGAGATCGATTCGATGAGCGAATTGAGCGAGATCGAGCTGGATCTGCCAGAGGATGAGGAGTTTGAGGGCGAGGAATCGTTTGAGGAAGACGATGACTCGATCGAGGAGCCGCTCATCGAGGAAGAGGACGACTATCTGCCCGAGGATGACTACGGCGATGGGAACTCGCTCGATCACTGAGAAGCCAAAGGCAAGGCGAGACAATCAACCGATGGTTGACAGACTGTCGACAGGTTCGTAAGTTTGCCTGCGGGCAGACCGACATCAGCTCAGATCAAAGATTTGAGGTGTGGCGCGTTGTATGTCGACGAGGGCGCGTTGATGACCGTCAACACGCGGATGACCCAGGAGGGATGATACAAGCAATGGCGATATTCTCGATCGCTGATCTGCATCTGGACAGCGGCGGCAAACCAATGGATGTGTTCGGCGAGCAATGGAAGGACCATGCCGAACGCATTTTTTTGTGTTGGCGCGAGATGGTTACAGATCAGGACATCGTGCTGCTGCCCGGCGATCTGTCCTGGGCGATGCGGCTGGAGGATGCCGTCCCGCATCTCGAATGGATTGGATCCATGCCGGGTACCAAGCTGATTCTGCGCGGCAACCATGATTACTGGTGGAGCTCCCTTTCCCGCGTCAGGGACATGCTGCCCGCGCGCATGTTTGCCATCCAAAACGACAGCATGATGATTGATGGGACGCTCTTTGCGGGCACGCGCGGCTGGCTGCTGCCCGGGGAGGAGCAGACACCCGCCGATGAAAAGGTGTACCTCAGGGAGCTTATGCGGCTCAGTTTGTCGCTCAAAAGTGCGCGCGCCCGTTCAGAGGATGCGCCGCTGGTGGTGATGATGCACTATCCGCCGCTGACCAAAGATCGGCTGCAGACCGGATTCACCGAAATTCTCCAGGCGCATCGCGCGGATCACGTGGTGTATGGCCACCTGCATGGCGCATCGCTCAAGGGCGCATTTCGCGGATGCAGCGAGGGGATCGAATATCATCAGGTGTCCGCCGATGGGCTCGATTTTCAGCTCAAACGCATCCTGTAATTCGATATAATTCCCCTAAATCGCTAGGATATACGAATTATTTGCGATACCAAAACACTATATATAGACGTCATTTGGCAAACGAGCGCCAAATGGCGTTTATTTATTACGTTTTTAAGAAAAAGGTGGCAAACTATGGCGCAAAGTGTAGGATTGTGGTATAATGTGGGTCACATACAGGGATGAGAGGGGGTGGTCGTGGTGGCGATGGGCGCATTTAATGGAAATGTCGCACATACAATTGACCCCAAGGGCCGCGCGACCATCCCAGTGACCTACCGTCAGGAGTTGGGCGAGACGTTCACGGTGGGTCTCAACAGCGAGACCAACGCACTGGCGCTGTATCCGCAATCCCAGTGGGAGAAGATCGAGCAGGATCTCGATCGCATCCCATCGATCGATGCCCGCGCCATGAAGTACAAGCGTTCGATCCTGGGCTTCTCATTCCCGGGCAGCCAATTGGACGCGCAGGGCAGGGTGCTGCTGCCGCAGACGCTGCGTCAGAAGGTCGGGATCGACAAAACGGTTCGGTTCGTGGGCGTCGGCACCTACATCGAAATCTGGCCAGAGGAGGCATTCCTGGCCGAGACGGACAGCTCGTCCAATGAGCGTGAGGATCTGCTGGAATACGTCAAGGAGCGCTATTACCCCGCACAATAAACAAATCCATTCGCGGCAAAAATCCATAAAAAGGGGGAGCATGGCCCATGCAGACATACAATCGGTATGGCCAAGTGATAGAAGATGAATGGTGGCCGAGCGGCCAAAGCAACGATATAAATCATAATCGGCAAAACACTGCATACAATCAAAAGGTGGACAGCCGCACGCAGAAGCGGCGCGCCGATGAAATCAAGGCCAGCAAGCTCAGCCGCATACTGATGTATGCCACGATCGCACTGGCGCTGATGCTGGTGTTCATGCAGATCAGCCGGCTGGCAGAATTGGCCGGCCAAACCAAGCAGATCGCGACGCTGGTCACCGGCATTCGCGAGCTACAAAACGAACGAAACAACCTCGAAGTGCGGCTCAGCATGCAGCAGAACATCAACCGCGTGCGCGATGAGGCCGTCTACAAGCTGGGCATGATCCAGCCCGAGGAGGGGCAGATCCAAGTGGTCTCGCTGAATGGATATTCCGCACCTGCACCAATGCAAACCGTCGACCGAACCGTCGGCACGGAATAGCATGAAATTTGCGGGGAGGGATGCGCGTGGTCTTGACAGGGCCTGTCATCCGTCGCCGCATTGCTATATGTATGGCTGTGTTTTTGGTGCTGTTCACGCTGATTTCGGTGCAATTGTTCAGGCTGCAGATCTTGCAGGGCGAGCAACTGCAACAGCGCGCGCAGGCGCAATGGACGAGCGAAAGCGTGATCGCGCCCCGTCGGGGCAGCATCCTTGATCGCAATGGAAATGTGCTCGCGATCAGCGCGACGGCCTATATCGCGTCCGTCAGCCCGAGGCAGGTGACGGATCCCAGCGCGTTCGCGCAGATCTTGGCGCCGATATTGGACATGGACGAGCAAACGATCCTCAAGCGCGCATCCGACCGCAGCAAGGGCGGCGTGATCTTAAAGCGCCAACTGGATAAATCCCTCGCGCAGGAGCTGCGCATACTATATGCCAACCACCGCGCGCAGGGCTCGGACGCGCTGAACGGGCTGTATCTGGAGGAGGATTCCAAAAGGTATTATCCGATGGGCGCGTATCTCACGCAGCTGCTGGGTCTCACGACCGTGGACGGCGTGGGGCAGAGCGGGCTGGAACAATCGCTGAACAACTATCTCAGCGGCAAGTCCGGGCATCTGCTGGACGAAATCGATGGCAAGGGGCGCGAGCTGTTTTACGGCGCGCGCGAATACGTGCCTTCGGTGGATGGCGGGGACGTGACCCTCACGATCGATTACGCCATTCAGAGCTTTGTGGAGCAGGCGGCGCGCGAGGCGATCAGCGTGAACCGCGCCAAGGCGGTGCGCATCCTGGTGATGGATCCAAAGACCGGGGCGATCCTGGCCATGTGCAACAAGCCCGACTTTGATCTGAACGACCCGCCCCGAAATGACGTGGATCAGCTGAATGAGCTGATGCGCAATCGGCTGCTGACCGATGCATATGAGCCCGGATCCACATTCAAGATCCTGACCACGGCGGCGGCGATCGAAAGCAAGGTCGTGAGCCCAAACGAGGGCTTCTATTGCTCGGGCTCGGTCATGGTGGACGGCGGCAAGATCCGCTGCTGGGGCAATCCGCATGGCAGCGAAACATTTACAAAGGCGCTTTGCAACTCCTGCAATCCGGTGTTTGTGGAGCTGGGGATTCGGCTGGGCGTGAATCGGTTCTATGACTATCTCGAGGCATTCGGGCTTGGGAAGCCCACGGGCGTGGACATCCCGGGCGAGGCCAGCGGCATATTGATCCCCGAATCGGCCTGCAAACGCGTGGACATCGCGCGCATCGGGTTCGGGCAATCGGTGGCGGTGACACCCATCCAATTGTTAAATGCTGCATGCTCCGTGATCAACGGGGGCAACCTGATGAAGCCTTATATCGTCCAACAGATAACGGCCGCAGATGGAGAACTGATCGAGCAGGCGCAGCCTGAAGTGGTCAGCAATCCCATCTCGCAGCAGACCAGCGATACCGTGCGCAGCATGCTGCAAACGGTGGTGGAGCAGGGCGGCGGCCGCAATGCCTACATCCAGGGCTACAACGTGGGCGGCAAGACTGGCACCGCGCAGGTGTACATTGACGGCGTGGTTTCAACCACCACGCACATCGGCTCCTTCCTGGGCTTCGCGCCCGTGGAGGATCCGCAGGTGGCGGTGCTGGTGATCGTGGACGAAGCGGCTAAAAGGCCCGATTTCGGCTCGGTGACCGCTGCACCATTCGCGAAGGACATTCTGGAGCAGACGCTCCAATATCTGGGCTATATGCCCAAGCTGGACAGCAAGCAGACGCTTGAGATGGTGAATGTGCCGGACGTTTCGGGGCTCACGATCTCGGAGGCGGCCGAGGCGCTCAAACAGCTGGATCTGCAATATCTGATCAGCGGCGTGGGCGACAAAGTGATCGAGCAGATGCCCGCAGCGGGCGCGCATATGCAGCAGCAGTCGCTGGTCATGCTATATGTGGAGGGCGAGATCGACAGCCAGGGCGAGGATCGCGCCACGGTGCCCGATGTGAAGGGGCTGACCATCATGGAGGCCAATCGCATGATGCGCGCATATGGGCTTGAAATGAAGGTGATCGGCAGCGGCATCGCCGTACGCCAATCGGTGGCGGCGGGCGACATGCTCGCGCCCACCAGCACGGTGGAGGTCACATTCGAGCCGCCCGGATAGTACAGGAATTACCGCACGCCGCACCGGCAGAACGGGCGGCACGGCAGCAGATACATCAGTGGAGGAGACCAAATGAAGATATCAGATTTGGCAAGGGCTGTGCCAGGCGCAATCATGATCTTGGAGCCCGAGCATCAAAATGTCACATCGCTGTGCACCGACTCCCGCAAGGTGAAGCCGGGCGCGATGTTCTTTTGCATTCCCGGCACCCGCATGGACGCGCATGAGTTCGCGCCCCAGGCGGTGGAGCTGGGCGCGGTGGCGCTGGTGGTGGAGCATGAGCTGGACGTCGAGTGCGCGCAGGTGATTGTACCGGATGTGCGCGCTGCGCTGTCCTATATCGCTGCCGAATTTTATGGCAATCCGGCCGCATCCATGCACATGATCGGGCTGACCGGCACCAAGGGCAAGACCACGGGCAGCTTTTTGATCAAGTCCATCTTGGAGGCCGCCGGTCACAAGGTGGGGCTGATCGGCACCGTGTGTTCCATGATTGGGGACAAGCAGATCCCTGCCAATTTGACCACCCCCGACCCGATCGATTTTCAGAGCCTGCTGCGCCAGATGAAGGACGCGGGCGTGACCTATGTGGTGATGGAGGTCTCCGCGCATGCCACCGCGCTGCGCAAGCTGGAGGGCATGAAGTTCGATGTGTGCGGGTTCACCAACCTGTCGCAGGATCATCTGGATTTCTTCGCCACGATGGAGAATTATCTGGATGCCAAGATGCTGCTGTTCGCGCAGGATCGCTGCACGCGCTGCGTGTTCAACGCGGACGATGAGCGCGTGGCCGAGGCCATAAAGCCGCTCACAATACAAAAGATGTCCACCGGCATTCGCGCCAAGGCGGACATGTTCGCCAACGACATCGAGGTCGGCGAGCGCGGATGCAGCTTTCGGATCACGATGTATCGCCGCTATTCAATCAATGTGGAGCTGCGGCTTTCGGGCATCTTCAATGTGTACAACAGTCTGATGGCCGCCGCCATCTGCGATGCCGCGGGCGTGAGCCCGAGCGCCATTCAACGCGGGCTTGAGGCCGTCATGAACGTGCCGGGCCGCATTGAACTATTGGATACCGAGACGCCCTATCGCGTGATATTGGACTATGCCCATGCACCGGACGCGCTTGAAAACATCCTGACCACTGTGCGTGAAACGGCGCGCGCGCGGGTCATTGCGCTGTTTGGTTGCGGCGGGGATCGCGACCATGAGAAGCGCCCCATGATGGGCGAGATTGGTGGGCGGCTGAGCGATTATTGCATTTTGACATCCGACAATCCGAGGTCTGAGGACCCCATGCTCATTTTGGGCGAGATTGAAAAGGGCATCAAGCAAACCAAGTGCGAATACATCGTGATCGAGAACCGGCGCGAGGCCATCCGCTATGCGCTTTCGATTGCGCAGCCGGGCGATGTGATCGTGCTGGCGGGCAAGGGTCACGAAACATATCAGGAAATAAAAGGAGAAAAGCGCCCGTTTGACGAAAAGGTTGTTGTGAAGCAACTGCTCGATGAGATGGATCAAACATCCCACGCGAGCGAGGCGCAAAAATGAAAGCTGGTGCCAATGGGTACCCGCAAAACGGAGGCTACGGAAGATGCAACGACTGATTTTCGCGGTGATTGTGTCATTTGCCATCGCAATGGTGCTGGGACCGATCGTGATCCCTTGGCTGAAACGGATGAAATTCGGCCAGACGGTCTATGAGCTGGGTCCCCAATCGCACAAGGTGAAACAGGGCATCCCCACGATGGGCGGCATCATCTTTGCGGTGCCGATGGTGGTGGTGCCGCTTGCGTTTTCATTCCCTGATTCGAGATGGGACTTCCTGCCGATCGCGCTTCTCAGCATGGTCGGGTTCGGATTGGTCGGGTTCGTGGACGATTTCATCAAAATCAAGATGAAGCGCTCGCTGGGCTTGACCCCGATGCAAAAGATCATCCCACAGCTGGTGCTGTCGGTGGCGCTGTCTGTCTGGGCATACAATAGCCCGAGCGTTGGCAGCAAGCTGATCATCCCGTTTACCTCGATTGAGTGGGATCTGGGCTGGTGGTATATCCCGGTGATGACGTTCATTTTGGTGGGCACCGTGAACAGCGCCAACCTGCTGGATGGGCTGGACGGGCTGCTGGCCGGCTGCTCGCTGCTTGATTTTGTGACGATGGCGCTGATCTGCATGTCGCTCTGGATGGGCGCATCGCAGGGCGGCAACGAGGGCAACCTGATGATCTTCTGCGGCTCCGCGGTGGGCGCGCTGCTGGGGTTCCTCCGGTTCAACAAGCACCCCGCCGGGGTGTTCATGGGGGATGTAGGCAGCTTCGTGATCGGCGGCGCGCTGGTGGGCGTGACGATGCTCACGCGCCTGTCGCTGCTGCTCCCGATCATCGCGCTGGCGATGATGATGTCCTCCATCTCCGACATCATCCAAATTGGCTATTTCAAACTCACGCATGGCAAGCGTGTATTCAAGATGGCGCCGTTGCACCATCATTTCGAACTGTCAGGCATGAAGGAAACCAGCATCGTTTTTATGTACATGGCGGTGACAGCCGTGCTGTGCATCATCACATTGCTTGCATTTGTGCCTTTCGGGTGACATATCATCCTTAGGGGGTGTTTGCATTGAAGGATCTCAGGGTGCTTGTGGTCGGCATGGCCAGAAGCGGCATCGCGGTGGCGAAGCTGCTCAGTCGTCATGGAGCCATTGTACGCATAAATGATTCCAAGCGCGCGGCCGAATTGGGCAGCGCGCTTGATGAGCTGAAAGAATTTGAAACCATCGAATGGCGGCTGGGCGAGCCCGCGCAGGATCTGCTGGACGGCATGGATATGCTGCTGATCAGCCCGGGTATCCCGATCGATCATCCGGTCGTATTGCGCGCGCAGGAGATGGACATCCAGGTGACGGGCGAGCTGGAGGTGGCGCTCAGGCTGGCGATGGGCAAGCTGATTGCGATCACCGGCACCAACGGCAAAACCACCACCACCACCCTCGTGGGCGAGATCATGAAGAACGCGGGCAAGCTGACGCATGTGGTCGGGAACATCGGCCGCGCGGTGTCTGAAATTGCGTTTGATAGCAGGCCTGATGATGCGATCGTGTGCGAGGTGTCCAGCTTCCAGCTGGAGACGGTGCGAGATTTGCACCCGGAAATCGCCGCGATATTGAACATCAGCGAGGACCATCTGTATCGCCATCATACGATGGAGAACTACATCGCCCACAAGGCGCGCATCTTCGCCAATCAGGACAAAAATGACGTGCTGGTGCTGAACTATGATGATCCTGCGCTGCGCGAAATGGCAGCGCTGGCGAAGGCCAAGATCGCCTGGTTTTCGCGCCAGAATGTGGTGCCGTTCGGGGCATTCGTGATGGGGGAGAGCATCGTATTTGGGGGCATCGACGAGTGCCGCCAGATCTGCCCGATCTCGGAGATCGCGCTCCCGGGCGCGCACAATCTGGAGAACGCGTTGGCAGCCACCGCGATTGCGATGGCGGCGGACGTGCCCCCGCCCGTGATTCGTCACACGCTGCGCACCTTCCAGGGCGTGGAGCATCGACTGGAGCTGGTGCGGGAGCTGGACGGCGTCAGATACATCAACGATTCCAAGGGCACAAACGTGGACTCCACCACCAAGGCCATTGAGGCGATGGATCGCCCGACGGTGCTTTTATTGGGCGGCAGGAACCAAAACGCGCAGTTCGATCAGCTGGCCAAGGTGGTCTCAAACGGTGCGATCGAATTGGTGGTGCTGCTGGGTGAAACGGCAAATGAGATTGAGCAGGCGCTCATCAAGGCGGGCTTCACCAACTACACCCACGCGGGCTACGACCTGCGCAAGGCGGTTGAGCTGGCGCAGGGATTGGCCTGTTCGGGCATGAATGTGCTGCTCAGCCCGGCATGCAAAAGCTTTGATATGTTCAGCGATTTTGAGGAGCGTGGCAAGGTGTTCAAACACATCGTGGGCGAGCTGGGGCAGTTGCAGGCTTGATCCTGACCCCGAGCCGCGGGGCAAAAGATGAAACCGCGCCCAAAAGGCGCAGGGCGGATGCAAATCTCAAGGGACTGACCCTATGTTTTGTGCTGCTGCTGGGGCTGGGGCTGGTGGTGCTATACGCCGCCAGCTACTACAACGCGCAGGATCAGAGCGGCAACGCGCTGTCTGAGGTGCTCAGCCAATTGATGGGCATCGGGCTGGGCGGGCTGATGATGCTGGTGCTGTCTCGAATCGACTATCGCATCCTCAAGCATCCCTCCATCTGCGGTTCGCTGCTTCTTATAAGCTTGATTCTGCTGGCGCTGGTCGCGGTGCCTGGCATTGGCGTGCAGGTGAACGGCTCGCGGCGCTGGCTCCGGCTGGGGCCGATCGGATTTCAGCCGTCCGAGCTGGCCAAATATGCCATGATCATCTACATGGCGCGCGCGCTCAGCCGCAAATCTGCCGATATTTCGAGGTTTTTCAAGGGGCTTATCCCGCTGTTCATCGTGCCGGGCGTGATCTTCTTTTTGATCCTGCTACAGCCCAATCTGTCCACGGCTGGTTCGATCATCATCGTGGCCGTGGTGATGGTCATGATTGCGGGCGCGAAGTGGTGGCATCTGGGCATTCTGGGCGTGGGCGGCGCGGCGCTGGGCATGTTTTATGCGCTGTCGGAGCCCTACCGCAGGGCTCGGCTGATGTCCTTCCGCGATCCGTTCCAGAAGCTGAGCGATGAGGGCTACCAGCTGGCGCAATCGCTGCTGGCGTTTGGCTCGGGCGGGCTGTTTGGGATGGGGCTGGGCAAGGGTCGCCAGAAGTTCGCGTTTTTGCCCTATCCGGAATCAGATTTTATCTTTGCCGTGGTGGGCGAGGACATGGGGTTCATGGGTTGTCTGCTGGTGATTGCGCTGTTTGCGTGCTTTTTGTTCTTCGGGCTGCGGATCGCGCTGTCCTGCGAGGATCGGTTCGGCAGCCTGCTGTCGGCCGGGATCATCGCGATGATCGGCGTGCAGACCGTGATGAACATGGCGGTCGTGATCGGGTTGATGCCCACGACGGGCTTGCCGCTGCCATTTTTCAGTGCGGGCGGCACATCTACTATGGTGGTGATGGCCGCCGTCGGGATCGTGATGAACGTGGCCAGACAAAAACCAAGCATCTAGCAGGATTTTACCAAAGCATATGCCGACGGAACGAATGCGCGAGGGAACGCGCACATAGGATGCTGCAAACGGCAGCAATATTGCACAAATTTCCCGTTTTTTTCCGGCATGCTGCACCAATACCGCGCGCTGTCATATTCTGATAATGTGGCTGCGGATTATTGGAGGTGTGCCATTTGGATGTTTTCCGTATTTTTGGCGGCGCGAAGCTGAGAGGCAAGCTGGAGGTGGACGGCGCAAAGAATGCCGTTCTCCCCATCCTGGCAGCGGCGCTGCTGACGGACGAACCTGTTACATTGCGAAGTTGCCCCAGGCTGGTTGATACCGAGAACATGCGCCTGATCCTTGAAACACTGGGCGTGACATGTGGCTGGGATGGGCATGATATTCATATCGATGCATCCACCATCAGGAGCTATGAGATGCCGGGAGAGCTGTCCAAGCAGCTTCGCAGTTCCATCTTTATGCTGGGGCCGCTGCTCGGACGGTTCCGAAAGGCGACAGTCACCTACCCGGGTGGCTGCGAGATCGGCCAGCGCCCAATCGATCTGCATCTCAAGGCGCTGAGGGCGCTCGGGATTCGCATTCGCGAGGCGCACGGCATGATCTATTGCGATGGTAGCCAGCTGCATGGCGAGAATGTGCATCTGGATTTTCCCAGCGTGGGCGCGACCGAGAACGTGATGATGGCTGCCGTGCTGGCGCCCGGCGTGACCACCATCCACAACGCGGCGCGCGAGCCGGAGATTATCGACCTGCAACATTTCATCAATGAAATGGGCGGGCAGGTGCGCGGCGCAGGCGGCAATGTGATTGAAATCATCGGCGTGAAGGAACTGAACGGTGCTACATACCGTCCATTATCTGACCGGATTGTGACCGGCACGCTGCTCACGGCGGCCGCGATGACCAAGGGCGAGATCACCCTGACCAACGCTGCCCCCGGCAACCTGTACGCAGTGCTGGATACATTGCAGCAGGCCGGCTGCGAGATGGAAATCGAGGGCGATCAGATCACTTTGATGGGGCCGGAGCAGCTGCGCCCGATCGAGGTGACGACCCAGCCATTCCCCGGCTTCCCGACCGATATGCAGGCGCAGGTGATGGCGATGAGCACCCTCGCGCGGGGTACCTCCATCATCGTGGAGAACCTGTTTGAGAATCGGTTCGCGCATGCCGCGATGCTTCGTTGCATGGGCGCGGACATCATCGTGCAGGGCCAGACGGCCATCGTGCGCGGCGGCCATTTGACAGGTGCGCGCGTAGGCGCGAAGGATCTTCGGGGCGGTGCGGCGTTGGTGCTGGCCGGACTGGCGGCGGAGGGCACCACCGAGGTGGAGCACACGCAGCTGATTGATCGCGGCTATGAATCGCTGGAGCGCTCGCTCAGGCAACTGGGTGC
>JAJDGF010000038.1 GCA_030265545.1 Eubacteriales bacterium OttesenSCG-928-N13 | reverse complement strand
TTCAACCCGGACGGCAAAGAGAAGTTTATGTTTGAGTGGGGCGACCTGCCCAAGACCGGCCTTTCCACAAAGGACTATATCGCCCCCACCAGCTTTGACTTCCGTAGCGGCAAGACGTTCCGCATGGGTACGACCATCGGCGCGGCCAGCTTTGTTCAAATCCTCGCGCCGGAGCTGACAGACCGTATGCTGGCCGATTTCCTCGATTTGGACAACGCTATCACCGTCAATCTGCATATTCAATCCATTGACCAATCGCAAGCCATCAAGAATATCAAGCGCAAGTTGACCGACCTTGACAAAATGCGCATCGAGGAGCAAAAAAAGGCTGTACGAAGCGGTTATGACATGGACATTATCCCCACTGACCTTGCCACATACGGGGATGAAGCCAAGAATTTGCTTACCGACCTGCAAAGCCGCAATGAGCGAATGTTCCTCGTTACGGTGGTGGTGCTAAACACCGCCAAGACAAAGCAAAAGCTGGAAACCAGCTTGCTTGCGACGGCTGGCATCGCACAGAAGTATAACTGTGCGCTCAAACGCCTTGATTATCAGCAAGAGCAAGGCTTAATGAGCAGCTTGCCCCTCGGCACGAACCAGATTGAGATACAACGGGGCCTGACTACCAGCTCCACGGCGATTTTCGTTCCCTTTACCACGCAGGAGCTTTTCATGCAGGGGGAAGCCCTGTATTACGGGCTGAACGCCCTTTCCAACAATTTGCTGATGGCAAACAGAAAGGCCCTGAAAAACCCCAACGGCCTGTTCCTCGGCACACCCGGCAGCGGTAAATCCTTTGCGGCCAAGCGAGAAATCATCAACGTGTTCCTGATTACAGAAGATGATATTATCATCAGCGACCCGGAAGCAGAGTATTTTCCCCTTGTACAACGGCTCGGCGGGCAGGTTATCAAGCTATCGCCCAATTCGCCGCATTACATCAACCCGATGGACATTAATCCCGACTATTCTGATGATGATGACCCTATCACCCTCAAAAGCGACTTCATTTTGTCGCTGTGCGAATTGATTGTCGGCGGCAAACATGGGCTTGACGGCTTTGAACGCTCGGTCATTGACCGCGCTGTACAGGCCGTATACAGGGAGTACCTTGCAGACCCGCAGCCGGAGAAGATGCCCATTTTGGAGGACTTGTACAATGTTCTGCGCAGCTACACGGAGCCGGAAGCCCAGCGCGTGGCTACCGCGCTGGAGCTGTATGTGCATGGCTCCCTCAATGTGTTCAACCACCGCACCAACGTCAATCTGAACAACCGCCTTGTGTGCTACGACATCAAGGAATTAGGCAAGCAGCTCAAAAAGCTGGGGATGCTGATTCTGCAAGACCAGGTGTGGGGCCGCGTTACCGCAAACCGCGCCGCGCACCGTACAACATGGTTTTACCAAGACGAGTTCCACCTCTTGCTGAAAGAAGAACAAACCGCGTCCTACTGCGTGGAAATATGGAAACGCTTTAGGAAATGGGGTGGCATCCCGTCAGCTTTGACCCAAAATGTCAAGGATTTGCTGGCTTCCAGAGAGATAGAAAACATCTTTGAAAACAGCGATTTTATCGTCATGCTGAACCAAGCGGCGGGCGACAGACAGATATTGGCGCGGCAGCTCGGCATTTCACCGCACCAGCTTTCCTATGTCACCCACTCCAACGCCGGTGAGGGCCTTTTGTTCTTTGGGAACACAATTATTCCATTCATCGACCATTTTCCGAAGGATACAGAGCTGTACCGCATAATGACGACCAAACCCGATGAAGTGGCAGGCGCGTGATACTACCCCTGCTATTCCGACAGATTGGAGGTGAAACACCATAGCGCGAGAATTTCAAAAACGCGATAAGCACGTTCAGAAAATGACCCGTGACGGCCTTGTGGAAAAGAACCTTGCCACCGGCGAAGAAACCCGCGTCAGTCAGCGCGGGCAGGATTTTGAGTTGCGGTAGAAAGAGCCGGAAGCTGGCCACTCTTTTGACCCACAGGCGCGACCAACAGGCAGTACCCGCCACCAGCCGCCGCCCGTGGAGCAATCGCCCACGGCAGACATTCGGCAGGACACCTATGCGCCGGATGGTTCGGAGTATTCCCCGTCCAGCCAATATTCCCACAGCGCGGAGCCGCCGCCCCGTCCGATGGAAGCGGCGCGGCCCACGGCAAGAGCCTACGAATCCCGTTCCCATGAAGCCCCGGCAGGGCCGAAACCACGGCCAAAACAAGCGGATTTTTCCACCCGAAACGCTACATTTGAAGCCGACACAGCTACCCCGCATGAAACCCCGTCCGGCGCGGCAGCAGCACGGCACAGCCCTGAAAACCCGCTGTTTCAGCACCAAAACGGCACAGAAAATGTGCCTAACGCTCCACATCCACCCGACACGGGTAAAGGACGGCTGAAATTCACGGGCGAACAGAGGGCAGCGCAGCCGCGTACCAAGGCGAAACAGCGCGGAACGAAATACAGCCAGCAATTTTCACAGGATGCCGTGAAGCCGGAAGATACCGGCAAGACACCCGCCGACAGCGCACAGCCACCCCCATCAAGCCGGTTGCAGTTTACCGCCGACGAATTGCCGCCTGATAAGAAGCTATCCAAGCTGCAACAGCAATCGGATAAAAACGCGGCCAAACTGGAAAAAGCCCGTGGCAAGCTCCCAACGAAAAAGCGGATGCAGACCCAGCGCGTCTATGATGAAGCCAAGGGCAAGGCGAAAACCAAGCTCACACTTGAAAAAGAAGTGCTGCCACCGGGAAGCAAGCCCGACGTGCTTCCCGTCAAGGCCGGTAAAATGGCTGGGCGCGGCGTTACGCGGGCCGGTACAAACAAACTCCATCAGAAAATCAGCGAGGTTGAACACGAAAATGTGGGCGTAAAGGCGGTACACAAGGTTGAACAGACCGCCGAAAATACCTATCGCGGCGGCAGGACGGTACGTTCTGCCTATCGTTTTGTCAAAGAGCGCCCATACCGCCGTGTCGCCAAGCTGGAAAAACAGGCCATGAAAACCAACATTAAGCTGGACTACCGTAAGGCGTTGCAGGATAATCCCAAGCTGAAAAGCAATGTTCTCTCTCGTATGCTGCAAAAGCAGAAAATCAAGCGTCAGTATGCGAAAGCTGCGCGAGAAGCCCAAAAAGCGGCGGGCAGGGCGGCGAAAAAGACCGGCGAGGGTTTAGCGGCTATTTCAAGAGCCGTTATCCACGCGGTAAAAAGCCACCCCGCCGTTTTCGCTACCATCGGGGCGTTGGCGTTGCTCATTATCATCATTATGAGTTCCGTCACCTCTTGCTCCAATATGGGGATGGGCGGTATGGGAGCCGTGCTTGCATCCAGCTATCTGGCCGAGGACGCGGACATGGACAACGCGGAGCTTGCCTATACCGAGTGGGAAACCGACCTGCAAATGCAGGTGGACAACGCCGAGCGCGACCACCCCGGATTTGACGAGTACCGCTACAACGTGGATGACATCAGCCACGACCCCTACGAGCTTATGGCCTTTCTCACCGCCGCCTATCAGGATTTCTCATATTCCGATATACAGGCTGTTTTGCGGCAGATTTTTGAGCAGCAATACCAGCTTTCCTTTGAAGAAGAAACGGAAATCCGCACAAGGACGGTGACGGGAACGCGCTCCACCTACGACCCCATCACCGGCGACTACACCGGCGAGGAAGAATATGAGTACGAAGAAGAATACGAATGGCACATCCTCAACATCAACCTGACAGCCCGTTCATTCACGGATATTGTGGCCCCGCTTATGACAAGCGACCAGCGGGAGATTTACGACTTACTTATGGAGACAAAGGGCAACCGGCAGTATGCGTACAGTCCCTTTGATTTCAACTGGCTCCCTTACATTTCGTGCTATTATGGCTACCGCGTCCATCCCATCAGCGGCGAAAAGGATTACCACAAAGCCATAGATATAGCCGTAGCGCAGGGAACGGAAATTATTGCAGCCCATGACGGCACGGTTACAACAGCCACATGGCACGACAGCTATGGCTACTATATCGCGCTGGACGATGGCGAGAGCCTTGTTACCAAGTATGCCCACTGTTCCCAGCTCCTTGTGAGCGCAGGGCAGCAGGTGCAAAAGGGTGATGTGATTGCCAAGGTGGGCAGCACCGGCGACAGCACGGGGCCGCACCTGCATTTCGAGGTTATCAAGAACGGACAATACTTGAATCCGCTGTATTTTTCGGAAACAAACGATGATGGTAGTGGCAACCTGCCACCCGGAACACCCGGCGGGCCGGAGATACCCGCATACCCCGGCGCACCGATGGGCGACGGTACATACGCCGCGCTGATGGAAGAAGCGCAGAAGCACTTGGGAAAACCCTATGTGTTCGGCGCGAAAGGCCCGGATAAGTTTGACTGTTCCGGCTTTGTAAGCTGGAGTCTGACCCATTCCGGCGTGAAAAACATCAATACCAATGCACAGGGCCTTTACAACGCCAGCACACCCGTTTCCCGCGATAATGCGCAACCCGGAGATTTGATTTTCTTCCACTCGACCTATTCCACCAGCAACACGGTTACGCACGTCGGCATCTACATTGGCAACGGCCAGATGATACACGCGGGAAAGCCCGTCCAGTATTCCAGCATTGACACCCGATACTGGCAAGAACATTTCTACGCCTTTGGGCGCATCAATTAGGAGGTAATAATTTGAAAGTCGAACGCATCCAGACCGAAATCACAAAGACCAAAGAGAAAATCGCCACCCTGCAAAGCCGTTTGCGTGAGCTGGAGCGGCAAAAGACCGAAACCGAAAACACCGAGATTATCGCCGTTATCCGCAGCGCGGACATTTCCCGGCAAGAGCTTATGGCGTTCATTGAAGCCTTTAAGACGCAGGGCGCGGCGGCTGAAACCATGCTGGAAAAACCCAGCGAACAGGAGGACTATGATGCTGATGATGAAGAAGTTTAAGCATATACTGGCTTTGGGCGCGGTCATGCTCTGCATGGCCGCTTTCCTTTTCCCCATGACAGCCTTTGCCGCATCGGACAGTACGCCGCCCACCATCAACGCATGGCTGAACGGCGACACTCTCCATGTGGAAGCCAGCGACAGCGATTCGGGCGTGGAAGCCGTGTACATCGACAGCCACCGCTTCAACTACCTCGTGGACAACACCCTTGAAGTCAATGCCCGCGACAACCACGATAACGGCGAAAAAATATCCGTCTATGCCGTGGATTTTGCGGGCAATAAATCAACCGTTGTGCAGATTGTAAACCCGTATTACAAGGCCCCAAGCGGCGGGCAATCCACACAAACGCCGTCGCAAGGAACCACACCGGCCCCAAACCCCACACCGACACCGACCCCATCCACTTCCACCCCAGCCCCACGCCCGTCCACCAGCACACCCGCGCCCAGCGCGACATCCACCCCGGAACCCAGCTCCACGCCGGAGCCGTCGCAATCCAGTATTCCCGATGAGGAACAGCCTTTTACCCCGGACGGAACCGGCACAGTGGTAGACAATATCATAGAAATCAACGGCAAAGAGTTTTTCACGGTGGAAACCCCGGACGGCAATATCTTCTATCTGATTGTTGATAGAAGCCGTGATGAAAACGGTGTTTACCTGTTGAACGCCGTCACCGAGGACGATTTGGCTTCTCTTGCCAAAGAGGGCGACGGCAAGGGCGAAAGCGCAATCCCTGCGCCGGAGCCAACCCCGCTGCCGGAGCCGACACCCCAGCCCCAGCCAGAACCCGACCCGGAGCCTGAGCCAGAAAAAGAAAGCGGCGGCATGGGAACCATCTTCCTGATTATCCTTGCCGTGGCCGCAGTCGGCGGCGCGGGCTGGTATTTCAAGATTTACAAGCCGAAGCAAAATGCCGCCCTACCTGACGATATGGACGATGAAACCGACGAAGATGAGGACGAGGACGAAATTGAGTTTGACAGCGAACCGCTGGAAGATGAGGACGAATACGGCGGAAACGAGAGCGACGAGCCGGACGGTTATGAAGATGAAGAATAAAATAACAGGCGCATTATCCCGTCACCTGAAAAGTGGCGGGATTTTCGCGTAAAAGGAGTATTTTGCGATGAAAAAAGCAATCAAGCTACCCCGCAACAAGGCCATGATGATAACTCTGACGGTGGTTATGCTGGCAGCGGCGCTTCTGGCGGTTTGGTTTTTCGCTTCACCCGTGCTGGAACAGCAGCGCAGGGCTGAACATCAAGCCGCGCTTTTGGAGAGCATCACCACCGGCGACGGCACCATTACCGTAAACGACAGATACGCCGCCGAGGAAGTGGATTTTTACGACGATGGGCCACAAGCCCCCGCCGTGGAAATGATTGCGTTCCTGCCGGAAATTCCGCTGACGGTGGAAGCTGCCGAGGAACAGCCGCAGGAAAGCGGCGGCAATGTGATAACCGGCATCGGCGTTCTTACCATCGAGCGCATTGACGCGGTGCTGCCGGTTGCCGAGGGCGTTTCAAGCGCACAGCTAAAGGTTGCGCTGGGCCATGTGCCGCAGACCGCCGCCATTGGCGATACCGGCAACGCCGTTATCGCTGGGCATAGAAGCTATGAATACGGCCAATTTTTGAACCGGCTGGGCGAGGTTGAGCTAAATGACATTATCCTCTACCAGCCTAAAGACGGCGAGGAAATGCGCTTTATCGTGGACGAAATTTTAGAAATCGTACCCGGCGACCAAGTGGCCTTTGAGCAGCCGGAGGATAACGCGCAAATCACGCTCTACACCTGCACCCCGATACGAACGGCGACGCACCGGCTTTTAGTCCGTGCGTCGCGCATCATTTAAGGAGGAAAACGAATGAGAAGAATATCCGCATTATTTCTTTGTCTGTGCATCCTGTTCAGCTTCGCAATCCCCGCCACGGCCTTTGCCGCAGATGGAGCGGACGCGGCCACGCCGACACAGGGCGATGAAAGCGGCATTGATGTAACGGCTGACGAAACCGAGCAAGGCGGCATTTCCATATTGTCCGGCTGGGAGGGCGGCGACAGCGAGTTTTTCACCAAGATACGCCTGACCGCCACAGACCGCAATGGGAACCCTATCGCCGGGGCGGTTTACGGCCTATACCGCACCAGCGACGATAGCCTTGTGGAGTACCTTACCACGGACAGCTACGGCGTGGCCGTTTCCAGCGATGTGCCGGTGGAAACCGATTATTATTTGTTGGAATACACCACGCCGGAGGGCTTCTTGCCAAACGACGAACCCAAGCATATCAACCTATCGGAAATATGCGCACCCTCGCGTGTGGATGAAAATGTTGTGTACGACCCACTCACTGGCTATATCAAGGTCATAAAAACCGACGAGGACGGCTATTCGCTTTCCGGCGTTGGCTTTTATATTTATCAGGTAGATGGGTGGAACCTTGTTGATACCATCTACACCGACGAATACGGCGAAGCTGTTTCCACCCTGCTGCCCTACGGAGATTATGAGCTTTACGAATTTGATGTGCCGGATGGCTTTGAGGGTGGCGGCTATTACAACATCAGCATTACCGACCATGAGGAAATCCACGAAATTGAAATCACCAACTACAAAGCCCGTGGCTACGCCCGCGTTTATAAAACGGGCAACGACGGGCGCAATGTAAGCGGCGCAGTATACTCTATCTACCGTGTCGATTTGAACGGCGACGAATGGATTGAGGACATCACCACCAATTCAAGCGGCTATGCCTATTCCAGCAACTTGCTTTTGGGCGACTATTACGCCGTGGAAAAAAGCGTACCCGCCGCATATGTACTGGATGAAACCAAGCATTATTTCAGCCTGACATACAGTGGCGAATACAACTATATCAACATCGTGAACAACCGCGCAGGACAGAGCGGCGCGGTCAGGGTGATAAAAACCGATGACAGCGAAAATACACTTTCCGGCGTGGTGTTCGGCTTATACCGGGCATGGGATGGAACAAAGCTGGGCGAGCTTGTCACTGGCGCGGATGGCACCGCTACCTATTCGCCCCTGATTCCCGATGATTATTACCTTGTGGAGCTGACCGGCAAGCCCGGTTACACAATGGCCACCGGCCAGATACCTTTTACAATCGACGGCAGCGGCGAGACGGTTGAAAAAACCGTAGAGAACCCGAAAATCCGTGTCTTTGGCAAGGTCAAGGTCACGAAGTCCGATGATATTGGAAATCCCATATCCAGCGTTCGCTTCGGCGTTTACTGCTACATGGGGAACCTGCTGGAAGAAATCACAACCGGGCCGGACGGCACGGCCACTTCCGGCGTTCTCAACGAGGGAACCGGCTATTACCTGCTGGAGCTGGAGGGCGTTTCCGGCTATCTCTCGGACACACAGACCCAATATCCCTTTGACATTACAACGAACGGCGTTGTCGTTCCCATCACCGTTACCAACCCGCGCATATCGGGGAGCATCCGCGTTATCAAGGACGATGGCGAGGATAACCCGCTCTCCGGCGTGGTATTCGGCATTTACAAAAGCGGCCAAAAACTCGCGGAGCTTGTCACTGATGAAAACGGTGTGGCAGAAAGCGGAACACTGTACTACGGCAGCGATTACGAGCTGCGGGAGCTTTCTACCGTGGAGGGTTACGAACTCATTGATACCCCCATCCCGTTTTCCATCTTGGAGCAGGGCGAAGTCATTGCGATTCCCTTTTCCAATCCCCTGATACTCGGAAGCGTCACCGTCATTAAGGTGGACGCGGACGAAGTACCGCAAGTAGCATTGCTCAATGATGAAATCCATATCGGCCCCTCTCCGATGGCCGGGGCCGTGTTCGGCATCTACAACGCCAAAGGCCAGAAGATAGCCGAAATCACCGTGGGCGATGATGGCACGGCCACCTACGACGGCCTGCCGCAGTCGGCATACTTTCTGAAAGAACTGACCCCGCCGGAGGGCTTTATACTCCGTGACGAGCTAATCCCGTTCTCTATCAACGAGCAAGGCGAGAACGTGGAAATCACTGTGGAGAACGCAAAAGGCTTCGGCACGGTGCAGGTTATCAAATCCGGCGAAGATGAAATGCTGTTTGGCGTTATTTTTGAAATCTACCGCGCATCCACCGATGAAATGGTTGCAGAGCTGGTCACCAGCGAGGGCGGCATTGCCACAAAGGAACTGCCTTTGGGCAACTACTATCTGATTGAGAAATCCACCGTGGACGGGTACAGGCTTTTGTCCGGCAGGATTGCCTTTACCCTCACCACCCCGGACGCAATAGTGGAGATTCCCATTCAAAACCAAAGGGAACCGGCCCCGGAGGGCGGCACAATCAAGCTCATAAAGGTGGACGAGCAGAACAGCGAAAAGCTGCTGCCCGGTGCGGTTTTCGGCATCTACCGCGCATCGGATGATGAAAAGGTTGCCGAGTTTGTCACCGGCAGCGATGGCATGGCCACAAGTCCGGCCCTGCCCGAAAGCGAAAGCGGCTATTATCTGCTGGAGCTGACCCCACCGGCTGCATACAAGGCCATTACCGATAAAATCCCGGTAGAAGTCACGAACGGCACGACAACCGAAATCACCGTGGAAAATGCGCCGGACGAGGAACCGCCCGCTCCCACCGGCAAGTTGGAGCTTATCAAGAGCGCGAAAGAAACCGGCGCACGGCTTGAAAATGCCGTGTTCGGCGTATACCGCGCCGACAACGACAGCAAGGTTGCAGAGCTTACCACCGACAAAAACGGCAAGGCATCCGTCGAATTGCCGGAGGGCGATTTTTACCTGAAGGAGCTGACCCCGCCCACAGGCTTCAAACTCCTGACCGACCCCATCCCGTTTACCATCACCGGCGATACAATCAAAGAAATCGTTGTGGTAAATGAGCCACTTGGAGAAACCGAGGAAAGCTATGGTTCGCTCAAAATCATCAAGCGGGCCGAGGGCAGCAATGAAAAGCTCAAAGACGCTGTGTTTGGCGTGTATCGCGCCGACAATGACAAAAAGGTTGCGGAGCTTACCACCGATAAAAACGGCGTGGCATCTGTAGAGCTGCCGGAGGGCGACTATTATTTGAAAGAGCTGGCCGCGCCCAAAGGCTTCCGGCTCGTTTCGGACAAAACCAGCTTTACCATTGTGGGCGACACCACAAAGGAAATCACCATCGCCAACAGCCCGCTGCCCGATGAAGAAACCGGCACAATCCTTCTTATCAAAAAAGCCGGAGGAACCGGCAAGCTGCTGGAGGATGCCGTGTTCGGCGCTTACAGGAAGTCCAATAACGAGAAAGTGGGCGAACTGACAACCGACAGCTACGGTGAAGCCACAATAGAATTGCCGCTGGGTGATTACTACCTGAAAGAACTTCGCGCCCCGGCTGGCGGGTATGTGCTGGAAACTGATACAATCCCGTTCCGTATCAGCAAGGCCGACACCACCGTTAAGGTTGAGGTCACAAATACTTTAGGGCGCGGCAATATCCGGCTTATAAAGAACGACGAGGACGGCAAGGGCATATCCGGCGCGGTATTCATTCTCTACGAACAGGGCGGCGCGAAGATTGCGGAAATCGCCACCAAGAATGACGGCACGGCGGTTTATGAGCTGCCCACCGGCTCATTTTACCTTGTAGAGAAAACCGCGCCCGTTGGCTTCCAGCTTGATACCCAGCGACACAATTTCAAGGTGGAGAACGGCAAAACCACCGACGTTAAGGTTATTAACAAGCGCGTTCAGGGAACCGTCAATGTTTACTTCCGTCATGTGCAGGACGGGCGGGAGCTTTCGCCCATGAAGTCCTACACCGACAAAGTGGGAACCGACTATATCCTTTGGATGCGCAGCAACGGCTATGAGAACATGGCGATTTCCGGCTACAACCTTATCCGCACCGACTACCCCAGCTCCTTTGTCCTTATCGACGGAACCCTGACGGTGACGCTGTGGTATGACAGCGGCGAAGTGCCAAGCGGCGGCATTACTATTCCCAAGACAGGTGAAGCGCCGCCATACGGTAACTACCTGCTGGCCGCGCTGTGCATGGGCCTTGCCGGTCTGTGTGGCGTGATGCTTTACAAGGGCCGCAAAGGGAAGCGCAACCCCACCTAATCAACCAAAAACATGATAAAACGGCGCGGGAGCTAATAGCTTCCGCGCCGTTCCATTTGGAGGAAAACACAATGTCAATCAGGCTTTTTGCCATTCCCGGATATGTCCATCTGTTTCGCTCTCTGCTCCGCTTTTCCAGATTGAGCGTAGGCGATGCGGCGGGGCTTGTTCATATGCTGAACACAGCCAACCTCGACAGCTATCGGGACGCATACCCCGGCGTCCCTGTTTATGAAAATGGCCCGCTTCATTTCAGCAAATGTCTATTCGGGGCGGGCCGTCCTTACCGTACCGAAGTCCAGCTTTACAAATCACTGGAAGCACTAAAGCGCAACATCAACTATGATGCGCTCACCAGTATGCAGCGCGAAGCCGTCCAGCAAATGCAATGTGTCGCGGCCAATTTGGAGTTTGATTTTTATAAGGTGTTCGGCTTGGAAATCGACAGCCCGCTCACGGTTTACCGACAATGCCGGAACCACCTGCTACCCCATGAGGATGAGCCGAGCGTGTGTCTTTTTGAGGATTGGGTGTCGTTGCCGATGGCATAAGTATTTATGCGGTCAACCTCTTGATTTCTGCAACAAAGGTATTTGCACGGTTAAAGCATTCATTGCTTTCAGCTTCTTTGAACTGAATTAGCGTATAATCCGCTACCCACCGCTTTTGTTTCACATATTGAAAGTCGGCAATAAATGATGATGTAATAATCCCTGCGGTTTCTAATCCTGTCAGCTTTCTTTCTAATTGACTATGATTTTCGCTAACATTCAATTCGTTAGGAACCCAATCGCGAAGCAGATTATTATGTTCAAGCAGTGCCTTTGTTGCGTGCATCATTGCATAGTAACTTCTGTTTATTGATTGATTGTGAAGCTGAGAATTTATCAAAGTATTTGCTGCCTGCAAATCTTCATCCGCAGTTTGAATTTCCACAATGAAATTCACCACTGGCTTAATGAGGGATTGCTCCAAGGCGATACTTTGAGCATCTGTATTGCTATGGAACAATTCCGCGCCATCAATAAGTCGGTTTTTTATCATCATGCGTTCGTCCAAAACAATATCTGTATTGTTAAGAATTGTTTGGAGCATTTGAATCAAGTCCGCTTTAGTCGAGCTTCTCAAATTGTAAAAGCTATCGAATAGTGGTAGGTACTCAATCTTTTTCCCGCTTTCAGTAGAACGAAAAACAGCATGTACTAAGGCAACTCGTTTGTAAAATTCATTTTCAAAAAAATCCATAAAGGAGGGATAGAGACTTCTATCATCCCCATGCAAAAACCCGACAAAGGTGAAGAACAAGGCGCTTCTAAGTGCATTTAATAGGGATTGCTTTATTTCATCAAACTCTGTTTTCCATGACCCTAAGTTTATTGCTATGTCACCAAAATCGAAACAGCTAATTATTTCACAGTAAGATTGCCGCAAAATGTCAAGGGCAATGCACTCCCATGTATCAGCCTTTATTGATGGAACCTGCGTAGCCATGAGTCTGAAATCAATTTCGTCATCAGCCCCAAAAAGTTCAACGCCAAAATGAGATAGAAAATCCATGTTACTCATAGATGGAGGCTGAGTCCGGGGGGTGTTCGTTATAAACAGTTTCAGAAGCTGCTCATAATCAGCATCAGAAAGCGGCTCATTTGTCGCGTACTTTTTTAATAGCCCCAATTCTGTTCTGTCGGTAATGCTATGCAAATAAAGCAAATTTGCTCCACGCGGTAAATCAATCGCCTTTTGTAAATTTCCGTCCTTTGGCCCGATTGATATTCCCATTACCATAGGAAAGATAGCGGCGTTGATAGATAATTCCATATTTTCACTCCCATCTTGTACTGGAAATCGTTGTTTTTTCCAGTATACACCTGAAACCCACCCAAAACAATAAAGAAACGGAGGAACAATATTGTCTCAACATAAATTAGTCATAGCAGAAAAACCCAGCGTGGCCCAAGCCATTGCAAAGGCGCTGGGCGCTACCGAAAGAAAGGACGGCTACCTGCAAGGGGGCGGCTACATCATAAGCTGGTGTGTCGGCCATCTTGTCGGCCTTGCCGATGCCGCCGCCTACGACGAAAAATACAGCAAATGGCGGCAAGAAGATTTACCCATCCTGCCGGAGCAATGGAAGCTCATCACCGGCGCGGACAAGGCAAAGCAATTCAAAATTCTGAAAAGCCTGATGCACGATAAGGACGTTGCAAGCCTTGTATGCGCCACCGACGCGGGGCGCGAGGGCGAATTGATTTTCCGTTTTGTCTATGAGCAAGCCGGATGCACGAAGCCCTTTGAACGGCTGTGGATCTCCAGCATGGAAGATGCTGCAATCCGCAGCGGCTTTGCCAGCCTGAAAGACGGCGGCGAGTACGACAACCTCTACGCTTCCGCGCTATGCAGGGCAAAGGCAGATTGGCTTGTGGGTATCAACGCAACGCGGCTGTTTACCACCATATACAACCACAAGCTGAATGTAGGCCGCGTTCAGTCTCCCACACTCGCCATGCTGGTGGAGCGTGATGCGCAGATTAAGGGATTTCAGAAAGAAAAATACTATCATGCCCGTATTGGCTGTGATGGCTTTGAAGCGGCCAGCGACAGGATAAAGGACAAAGCCGAAGCGGAACAAATGCGGGATGCCTGTAACGGTGAACAGGCCGTTGTGGTTTCTGTGAACAAGGAGCATAAGACAGTCAACCCACCGAAGCTCTACGACCTCACCAGCTTGCAGCGCGAAGCCAACCGGCTCTACGGCTACACGGCCCAGCAGACCCTTGACCTTGTGCAATCGCTCTATGAAAAAAAGCTCTGCACTTACCCCCGAACCGACAGCCAATTTATCACTGCCGACATGGAGGACACGGCGCGGCGCGTTGTGGATATGGTAATCGCAAAGATGGATTTTGCGGCAGACACTGATTTCAGGCCCGACATTGGGCGTGTAATCAACAACGCCAAAGTAACCGACCATCACGCTGTTATCCCCACGATGGAACTGGAAAAAACAGACCTTGCCGCCTTGCCGGAATCCGAGCGGAAAATACTCTCCCTTGTCGCCTTTAAGCTCTTATGCGCCGTGGCCGAGCAGCATATCTTTGAAGCCGTGACCGCCACCCTTGAATGTGGCGGTCATTCCTTTACGGCAAAGGGTAAAAGCGTTCTGGCAGGCGGTTGGAAAACCATCGAACACCGTTTCAAGCGCATGGCGAAAACAGAAAAAGAGGATGCCGAGGAAGAAACCACCCTGCCGCCCCTTGTCGATTGGCAGACCTTTGAAAACGTAGCGGCATCCGTCACCGAGCATACCACCACGCCGCCCAAAGCGTATACCGAAGATACGCTGTTGTCTGCTATGGAATCGGCGGGCAGCGATGAAGTGGAGCTTGCGCAGGACGCTGAAAAGAAAGGGTTAGGCACACCGGCCACCCGTGCATCCATCATTGAAAAGCTGGTATCTTCCGGCTTTGCCGAACGCAAGAAGAAACAGCTTTTGCCCACCGAAAACGGCATCAAGCTCATTACCGTGCTGCCCGATGCAGTTAAATCTGCGAAGCTCACCGCCGAATGGGAAAACGCCTTGACCCTCATCGCCAAAGGCCAGCTTTCCCCGGACGATTTTATGAGCGATATTGCCAGCTTGGTAAAGGGCCTGTGCATCACCTATTATCGTGCCGATGATGATAAAAAAGACTTGTTCGGGCAGGCGCAGGTAAAGGAAAGCATCGGCCTTTGCCCTCGCTGCGGCAATCCTGTGGTGGAAGGAAAAAAGAATTTTTACTGCCAAAACAGGGATTGCCAATTCGCCATGTGGAAAGATGACCGCTTTTTTGTTTCAAAAAAGAAAAATCTAACGAAGAACATAGCCGCTGCATTGCTGAAAGATGGTAAAATCACTGTAAAAGGGCTGTATTCTGAAAAGAGTTGCAAGACCTACGATGCCACCGTTCTACTGGCCGATACCGGCGATAAATACGTCAACTACCGTTTGGACTTTG